>NZ_LMCO01000007.1:0-145254 GCF_001424825.1 Ensifer sp. Root31
CGCCTTAGCGCAAGGTATCGATGTATGCCGCGCTCATGCGGCGATGGCGCGGTATAGCGACCTTTGCGGCCTGAGTTTCGCGAGCCTCCTGAGGTTTTGGGCGGTTGCTGCCAGCAAGAATTCGTCTCGCGCACCGCACGGTCCTCTTAGCCTCAAACGCGCCATCCGCAGAATGCGCTTGAGGTGGGCAAAGAGCATTTCTACCTTCTTGCGACGATGTCGGGACTGCACGTATTCAGGTGTGGTGGCAATAGCTCGGGCAACATCGCGGGCATCCTCGTTGAGATCACGCGGCACCTTGCGCATAGGCATGTTCGGGCAGCAGCGAAGCTTTAATTCGCACGGGTCGCAGTTCTTTTTGCTGGCGCGATAGAGTCGTGTTCCTTCGCTCGTGATCCCTGATCTGGGCGTTGCATAGGTTCGATGGAACTGCTTCAATTCCTTTCCCGCAGGGCAGACGTAGCGATCATTCTCGGCCTCCCAGGTGAAGTCCGAACGCGAGAAGGTCCCGTCCGTCCGGTTCGATTTGTCGAAGACAGGAATGTGCGGCGCGATCTTCTTCTCCTTGACCAGCCAGGCCAGATTGTCGGCAGAACCATAAGCGCTATCGGCTGCCAGATAGTCTGGCTTCAAGCCGAAGCGGTTCTCGGTCCTGTCGAGCATTGTGCGGGATGCTCCGACCTCTGCCTGGCGGATCGCACGTGTCGCCTCCACGTCCAGAATGACGCCATGATCGGTATCGATCAGATAGTTGGTGGCGTAGGCGAAGAAGGCATGGCCTTTGTGGGCACCCGTCCATTGCGCTGCTGGATCGGAAGGCGAGATGAACTTCGGCGTCACCGGCGATGCCGCACCGAAAGCGGCATCATCAAGAACTGCAAGGTATTCCTGGACCGAGCGGCTGGCATCGTCTTTGACTTCCCACTCCGCACCAGGCACAGAACGCTGCTTGTTGGCGTCTGCGGCGATCAGGCTTGCATCGACGGCAAACCCTTCCGCGCCACCAGTCCCTGGGCAAGACAGCGTTCCACCACCGTCTCGAATAGGTGCCGCAGGATGTCGCTTTGCCGGAACCGGCCATGACGGTTCTTCGAGAAGCTGGAGTGATCCGGYACCTTGCCGTCCAGTCCGAGGCGGCAGAACCAACGATAGGCAAGGTTGAGGTGGACTTCCTCGCAAAGTCGCCGTTCCGAGCGGATACCCATCGAATAGCCGATGATCAGCATCCGCATCATCAGCTCAGGGGCAACCGAAGGACGACCTGTGTTGCTGTAGAACGGCTTCAACKGTGCTCGCACGCTGTCGAGGTCGAGATGGCGGTCTATCCCGCGCAGCAGATGGTTAGCAGGGACGTGATCTTTGAGGCAGAAGTCGTAGAAGAGCTGCGCCGGAGCCGCCTGACATCCCATCATTCACCTGATCCCCTGCAAATCACTCAGAGGATTGAATCACGCGTCCCAAGTACCGGCAATACCGAGTTTTTCAACAGTATCGGCCCGAAGCGGCCAACTGTGTTGCTGTAGAACGGCTTCAACGGTGCTCGCACGCTGTCGAGGTCGAGATGGCGGTCTATCCCGCGCAGCAGATGGTCAGCAGGGACGTGATCTTTGAGGCAGAAGTCGTAGAAGAGCTGCGCCGGAGCCGCCTGACATCCCATCATTCACCTGATCCCCTGCAAATCACTCAGAGGATTGAATCACGCGTCCCAAGTACCGGCAATACCGAGTTTTTCAACAGTATCGGCCCGAAGCGGCCATTCCGGCAAGGTCCCGAGTCAGGCAATAAATCTGGCACGAGCGAGGAAACAAGCGTAGCTTCGGAAGCTAGAGTTCCCGCCCCTGACCAACGCAAGAGCGAGGCCTTCTCTACACCTTTGGGAGAGGTGGCTATGGAAGCAGTTCGCGCAGAACGGCGGCTGGTGGCAATTCTTGCCGTCGACATTGTCGGTTATTCGCGACTCATCGAAGCCGACGAGGCCCGGACCCTGGCTGCAATCAAGGCATGGCGTTCCGAAATCTTCGATCCCTTTATGGAAGATTATCACGGACGCATCGTGAAACTCATGGGCGATGGTGCGATCGTGGAATTTGGCTCCGTCGTCGACGCCGTGGCTTGCGCAGTCGCGTCACAAAGTAAGGTCGCTGCGTGCCAAGTGGATGTCCCAGTCCAGCGTCGACTTCTCCTCCGCATGGGCATCAATCTCGGAGATGTGGTTGTCGACGAGGATGATTTGCTGGGCGATGGCGTCAACGTCGCGGCTCGCCTTGAGCAGATGTGTGAGCCAGGGGGACTTTTCGTATCTGGCACTGCTTTCGATCACTTGCAGGGCAAGTTCGAATTGCCGCTGGAATTTATCGGCGAGCAGCATGTGAAGAATATCCAGCGGCCCGTCCGTGTCTACCGGGTGAGGTTCGAGGGAAATACTCGGCTGCGACGCTTCAACCTCAAAAGCTTTCGCCGTTGGAGAATCCCGGCTGCTTTGGCCTTCCTGCTCCTGATAAGCGTTCCAGCAGTTTGGCTGGCCCAAACGCGCGAAAGTGCTGACGCGGCGTCCGTTGCGCGGATGGCTTTTCCGCTACCCCAAACGCCCTCCATCGCCGTCCTGCCATTCGACAATCTCAGCTCTGATGCGGGGCAGAGCTATTTTGCCGACGGGATGACCGACGACTTGATCACCGAACTCTCAAAACTGTCTGGCATCTTCGTGATCGCGCGCAACTCGACCTTCACCTACAAGGGCAAGCCCACCAAAGTTCAGCAGGTGGCCGAGGAACTGGGCGTCCATTACATCCTGGAGGGCAGCGTACGTCGAGAGGGAAACCATGTTCGTGTCAATGCCCAGTTGATTGACGCGATCGACGGACATCACCTCTGGGCCGAGCGCTATGATGGGGAAATGAGCGGCGTGTTCGGGCTGCAGGACAGGGTGATCGGACAGATCGTTTCAACTCTTTCAGTGAAGCTGACGAGTGCCGAGCGAAGCGTGGCAGCGGTGCCGGAAACGACGAATCCGCAAGCCTACGATTCGCTGTTGCGGGGTTGGGATCATCTTCGCCGGGACAGCGAGGCCGAAACGGCCACGGCCTCCGACTTCTTCCAGAAGGCGATCGTACTCGATCCAAACTATAGCCGCGCCTATGCGTCACTGGCAGCAGCAAACTGGCGGACGAGCATCTTGTCCTGGGATTTTTACCGTCGGGAGACCGCTTCAAAGAACCTCATCAGAAATCTAGCAAAGGCTATGGAGAAGCCGACGCCGCTTGCCTATGCGATATCGGCGCAGGTGCTTGCGCAGCAGGGTCGCTATGACGAAGCATTCACTGCCATCGACCGGGCGATGAAGCTTGCGCCGAATGATCCTGACAACCATGTCGGCCTGGCGCGGATTCTCAACGCGAAGGGACGCGCAACTGAGGCGGAACAGCAGGCCCGCCTGGCGATGAGGTTCGATCCCCATCCCTCGCGTGCAACGCTGCGCATGCTCGCAGTCTCGTTCTTTTCCCAGGGAAAATATGTCGAAGCCGTCGACACCTTTGAACGCGTGATCGGCAAAAAGTCCGATCTCCGGGCAGATTACGCCACCCTGATAGCAAGCTACGGACATCTCGGGCGCACTGACGGCATTCAGACGCTGATCGACCAGTATAACACGCTGGCCATGTCCTTCTTGGGCGATCCGCTCACCGTCCAGGAAAGTGCTTATGATTGGTATGGTAGCGCATTCAGCTACCATAGGCCTTACATCACGCGCCTGCAGGAGGGACTCCGCAAGGCCGGATTGCCCGAGGGGGCTGGCACAGACCTCGCCCTTGACGACTACGTGAAGTTTATGGCGCTGACCAAGGGCGAACTCAGTGTCGACAGAACCATAAAAATCGATGTCACGGAAGCAAAGGCGCTGCTCGCACGCGGCGTGCCCTTCATCGATGTGCGTGCTTCGCTTAACTATGACAATGGCCATATCCCCAAGGCCATCAACCTATCCCTCGTCACCGGCCTATCAAAGGAAAGCCTTGCCATGGTGGGGGGAAAGGAAGGTGAGGTCGCCTTCTATTGTCAGGGCAAGAGTTGCACCTATGCCGCTTATGCTTCGGCCAAGGCGATCGCCTGGGGTTACACGCACATCTACTATTTTGCCGGCGGTTTTTTGGAGTGGGACGACGAGGGCTATCCACTTGTAATCGAGGTCAAGAGATAGATTGAGCAAGAGCCACATGAAACCATGTGGCCACCAAACGCAATCCGGATCATTGTGACCACCTTTGGCGCAATCCAGTCGTTCAATGTCTTGCAGAGATGACCTTCACACGTGTTGTGACCCGAACGGTTAGCTGCGCTACTTTCGCAAACAGTCTGTATGTCTTGAATGTGCCGAGCCAGGCACGCAAAGTGCTTCCCGGCCTCTCACTCCACCAGCCCCGCCTTGCGCAACCCTTCCACTCGACGCTCAAAATCATCCGGGTTGCGGAAGGGCAGGACGCGGCGGCGGCGGGGGATGGAGAAATTGGGGTTGAGTTCCAGCGCGCGGTTCCAGGCCTGGCGGCTTTGGTCCAGATGGCCGAGATGGCCGTGGCAGGAGGCGAGCAGGGCAAAGGCGGTTTCCGAATGCGGGTTTCGCATCAGTCGGGCCTCGATCGCCAGGATCGCCGTTTCGTAAGCGCCGAGCGAAAAGTGGGCGTCGGCGAGGAACTGTAAAAGCACTTCGGGATAGAGCGGGTCGAGCCGCATGGAGATGTCGAGTTCGTCGAGCGCTGCCTTCGGTTCGCCGGAGAAGATCAGCGCATGGGCGAGCGCCATGTGGAGCTGCACCGAGTTGGGCGCCAGCGCCAGCCCCAGATGCGCCTCGTCCCGCGCCCGGTCCAGCTCTCTCATCCACATGCAGGCGACGCTGAGCGCGCAGTGGCAGTCGGGCTGGTCGTCCGCCATCGCGACTGCCCGTTCGGCAAGCGCACGGCCGGTGCTCAGCGACTGCTCGGGATCGGCGCTCCAGTCGTTGATATAGTCGAGCACATGGGTGAAGGCGATGAGCGCATGGGCGGCGGCATAGTCGGGGTCGATGGCAACAGCGGCTTCGGCGAGGCTGCGTGCGGCAGCATTGGCGAGCAGCGTGTGCGCAGACGCCTGCTCGCGGCCGCGCAAGAGCAGCTCGTAGGCCTTGACGTCGACCGGGCGGCCGCCGGCAAGCGAGCTTTTGTCGCCGCCGGTCAACTGGACTTTCAGCGCAGTGACGATCTCCCGCGTCAGTTCGTCCTGCACCGCGAAGATATCGGTGAGATCGCGGTCGAAGCGATTGGCCCAGACGTGGCCGCCATCGTTGGCGTCGATCAATTGCGCGGTGACGCGCACGCGGTTGCCGGCCTTGCGCACGCTGCCTTCGAGCACGTAGCGCACGCCGAGCGCCTTGGCGACCTCAGGCACGGACACCGCCGCGTTCTTGTAGACGAAGGACGAGTTGCGGGCGATGACATGCAGCTCCGACAGCCGGGAAAGGTCGGTGATGATGTCCTCGCTGATACCGTCGGAGAAATATTCCTGCTCGGCATCGCCGCTCATGTTGTCGAAGGCGAGCACGGCGATCGAAGGCTTTTCCGGCAGGCGGTACGGGCTCGGCGGCTGCGCCTTTGCCGGCGTCGGGGCAGGGGCGGGGCCATTGGCCGCGCGGGCAACGCCGATCTCCAGCGCGTAGATCCGGATCGGCTCGACGATGTTCTTCAGCTGCGTGGCACCAAGGTCGGTTGCCGTAAGGTCCAGCCGCGCCTTGACCTGACGGTAGGCATCCTCGGAAAGGCAGATCGCGCCGGGGCGGGCGATGCCTTCCAGCCGCGAGGCGATGTTGACGCCGTCGCCCATCAGGTCGCCGTCGCTTTCCTCGACGACATCGCCGAGGTGGATGCCGATGCGGAACTCGATGCGCCGGTCCTCGGGCACGCCGGCGTTGCGCTCCAGCATGGCGCTCTGCACCTCGATGGCGCAGCGCACGGCATCGACGACGCTGCGGAACTCGATGAGGCTGCCATCGCCGGTGCGCTTGACGATGCGGCCGTTGTAGACGGCGATGGTGGGGTCGATCAGGTCGCTGCGCAGCGTGCGCAGCCGCGCCAGGATACGCTCCTCGTCGGCGCCGGCGAGCCGGCTGTACCCGACCACGTCGGCGACAAGGATGGCCGCAATTTTTCGCGTATCGCTCATGGCAGCTCCGACCTGATACCAACCTGCACCGATATTGACCTCCTGCGCCGGAGCGATTTTGTTCTCCGGCAAGAAGACAACCGGAGCCGGACCCAAGCGGTCCGGTAAGGATTGTCGACGCCATCAGCGGGCCAAAAGTGTCCGGCCCTTCGGGTGGGCCGCCTGTCGACCACCGGCCGCGTCGCAATCCTTAACCGATGCCAAGGCATCGCTCCGAGGTCTGCTCCTCGCCGGATGACCGCACACGGTCCCACGCAATCGGTCATATCAGCACAGACTGATATGACGCAGATTACCACAGCGGCAAGGCGGCCGCCTCTCGTCTCTCTACCTCATCTTTAGAAGTTGCCTATCGCACCAAAAGTGGCACACTTCCCGCCTTGTATGGCTGAAGCCAGCATATTCAAATGATGGGGTCTATCGTGACACTTGCAATCAACGACATCGCACCGGATTTCCAGGCGGAAACCACGGAAGGCAAGATCCAGTTTCACGACTGGATCGGCGATTCCTGGGCCGTGCTGTTCTCGCATCCGAAGGATTTCACGCCAGTCTGCACCACCGAGCTTGGCTACATGGCCAAGATCAAGCCGGAATTCGACCGGCGCGGGGTAAAGATCATCGGGCTCTCCGTCGATCCGCTCGACCGCCACGCCGGCTGGGTCAGCGACATCGCGGAAACGCAGGGAGCCACGCCGAACTTTCCGATGATCGCCGACGTCGACTACAACGTGTCGAAGCTCTACGGCATGCTGCCGGCGCCGGTATCGGGCGACCCGACGCAGCGCACCGCCGCCGATAACCAGACTGTGCGCAACGTCTTCGTCGTCGGGCCGGACAAGAAGGTCAAGCTGATCCTGATCTATCCGATGACCACCGGTCGCAACTTCGACGAGGTGCTGCGGGTGATCGATTCGCTGCAGCTGACGGCCAAGCACAAGGTGGCAACGCCGGTGAACTGGAAGAACGGCGAAGACGTGATCATCGCCGGCTCGGTCAGCGACGAGGAAGCCAAGCAGAAGTATCCGGAAGGCTGGCGCGCACCAAAACCCTATATCCGGATCGTGCCGCAGCCGAAGTAATCGCGGGAGGCGGCCTGCCGCGCCCGCGCCACTGCATGACGCCCTGGGCCGGAGCCGGTCTCGGCAAGGATCATGCAGCCGCTTCTTGAAGTACGAGACATCCCGCGGATGAGATTTGTCCCGCGGGATGCAGCGGGCTTGCACTAAAGCGCGTCGCGATCTCTAGGATTCGCTTGCTGCGCTTTACGCTCTTGTTTTTGCGCATGTCGTCATCGCAAAACCGCTGAGCACTTTTGCGCGACATGCTCTAGGGAGAAACCGATGATCTTCCGCCAACTCTTCGACAGTACGTCCGGCACCTATACCTACCTCATTGCCTCCAGGCAGGGGGGAGAGGCGCTGATCATCGACCCGGTTCTGGAAAAGGTCGACCGCTATCTGCAGCTGGTGCGCGAGCTTGACCTGAAACTGGTCAAGGCGGTCGACACGCATCTGCATGCCGACCACATCACCGGGCTCGGGGCGCTGCGCGATCGCACCCATTGCATCACCGTCATGGGCGAGCAAACGGCGGCCGATGTGGTTTCGATGCGGGTGGCCGAGGGCGACCGTGTTTCGATCGAGGGCCTCAGCCTCGACGTGCTCTACACGCCTGGCCATACGGACGACAGCTATTCGTTCCTGACGGGTGGGCGGGTGTTTACCGGCGACACGCTGCTCATCCGCGGCACGGGGCGCACGGATTTCCAGAACGGCGACCCGCGCCAGCAATATGATTCGATCTTCAACAAGCTCTTGAAGCTGCCCGACGACACGCTGGTCTATCCGGCCCACGACTATAAGGGCGACACGGTCTCGACCATCGGCGAGGAAAAGCGCTTCAATCCGCGCCTCAAGGTGCAATCGGTCGACGAATATGTCGACCTGATGAACAATCTCAACCTGCCGAACCCGAAGATGATGGATGTGGCAGTGCCGGCCAATATCCATGTCGGCCTGCATCAGGACGAGATCGCCGCCAAGGGCTGGGCGGTTTCGGCGGTGGAAGCCCTGGCGCTCAGGGGCCGTTCGGATGTCGCAATCGTCGATCTGCGCGAGAAGGCGGAGCGGGAAAAGCACGGCGCCATTCCCGGTGCGCTGCACGCACCCTATCCGGAACTGCGGGAAAACATCGGCGCTGGCGGCATGCTGCATGAACTGGCGCTTGCGACGGGCAAGCGCATCGTTTTTTATTGCGCCTTCGGCGAACGCTCGGCGATGGCGGTCCAGGCGGCGCAAGCCGCCGGACTGATCAGCGCCTGCCATATCGAGGGCGGCATCGATGCCTGGAAAAAGGCAAACGGGCCGCTGGTGCGCTAAGGCGCCGCGCGTCGAACATGACGCGCGAACGACGCTGTAACGCTTTAAAGTTACTGCATGATTTCTCCTTGGATCGGATCCGATCCAAGGGCTGATCCCTAGCCAGCTCGGAATGGCGGCCGGTCCGGGAATAGGTGAGATGTTCCCTGTTTGCTTGAGGGCGCTACGCCTTGCCCATGAACTGGGAGAGGGCGGCGAAGTCGTCATGCAGATGGCCCGATGCAATCGCCCGGCTGAAGATCGCGTCATAACCGTCGACTACGGTCCGATCGATGCTGCGCGCTTCCATCAGGTCCTTGAGATGCTGGAACGCGCCGTAATGCGGCGAGATCGACGACAGCGTTTCCGCGTCGCTGGCAAACCGTCCGGCACCGGTCCGCTTGATCAGGTCGGCGACCAGCCCTTCGACGACGGGCGCGGTCGCCTTCCATTGGCGTCCCAGTTCGCCAACGTCGATGTCTTCGGCTCGGCAGACGGCGATCGCGTGCAGCCCGCCGAAGAGCGCCCCCCACATCAGCGCGAGGAGGGCGCTATCGAGCGCGTTGGCGCGCCCCGGTTCGGTGCCGATGTGCTGGACATTGCCGCCGAGCGCGCGAAACACAGTCTCGTTGGCGGTGAAGGGTTCAAGCGCGCCCGATAGCAGGATCGTGCCCGCATCGGTGCCGATGAAGTCGGGCGTCGCCAGGATGGCGCCATCGATGTATTGGGCGCCATGGGTCGCGGCCCACCCGCTGGTTTCGCGCGCGCCCTCAGGCGTCCCCGAGGTCAACTCAACGATCAGCTTGCCTGCCAGGCCGGGCGCAACGTCGTTTGCGCGCAGCAACGCTGCGGTGGCGGCATAGTCGCTGACATTGACGATGACGATCTCGGACGCGTCAATCGCCTGGCGGACGGTCGGCGCTAAGGTGGCGCCGAGTGCCGTGAGCGGCTCGGCTTTCTCCCTTGTCCTGTTCCAGACCGTGGTGCGATACCCGGCCTGGAGCAGGGCGCGCGCCAGCGCCGATCCCATGCGTCCCGTTCCCAAAACACTCATTGATGGCTTCATTGCAAAACTCCATATCCGTTGGCGCGACGCTTTTTTTGCCGTCGCTGGCCAGAGGTATGGTGGCGCCGGACGTGCGCAATACGCACCGGCCGGTAAGCGCTTACCGTGGGGTAAGTGCTTACTCCCCGGATAGTAAGGAGGATATCGTGAACCCGACCATGGAAAATTGCGGCTTTGCCACCGCACTCAAGGCGATCGAGGGCAAGTGGAAGGTCGATATCCTCTGCGAGCTTGGAAAGGCGGCGCGCCGGTTTGGCCGCCTACGCCAGTCCATCCCGGCGATCAGCGAAAAGATGCTGGCCCAGCCGCTGCGCGAGCTGGAGGCGGATGGACTGGTCGATCGTACGGTTTATTCGTCGCTGCCGGCAAAGGTTGTCTACTCCCTGACGGAGCGCGGCGCGGCGCTCAACGTTGCGGCCGCCGCCTTGTGTCGTTGGGGGGAAGAGGGCGGTCGGCATGGCAAGGGTTCAGTGGCCGTCGTCGACGATGCTGTGGTTGCCTGAGGCGGTTGGGGTGACCGGTGCGAACATTGGGCAGGGACAAGCTGAGCATGCCCCGCCGCTTCCGATGATTTTTTCGTGCCTGTTACCCTGGGAACACCTCCTGGCAGATCGCTCGGCTAATATCCAACACATGCAAGGCAAAGACCTTTGCCAAGAGCAATGCGAACCAACTGATCGCCTCCCAGTCAGCTGGTTCACGTGATCCCAACGAGCCTCCCCGTTGGTGATCCGCATCTGCCAAAGACCCGTCGCGTGCTGACCGCGGCGGGTCTTTTCTCGTTTGGCCGTGGCGTCGCGACAGATCACGCCTGAACGGCGCTGCGACGCTTGAAAGCTGCCGTGGATTGCTCCCTGAGCCAGATGCCAAACGAAGGAGCATGCCGTCGATGATGTCGCGGTGGCGGCAATGGGCCGCATGCCAACGCCTTGCTGCGGTTGCACTCTTGCTTGACACCCATTCTCATGCTGCCACGATCCGGCTGCCGGTTTCTGCCCCCGGTGCTGTCGACCACGGTTCCCAAGGAGAGTGTCATGAAGACGTGCCTGCGTGCTGCTGCCGCAATCGCTGCATTTGCTCTGGCCGGCGATGCCGTTGCCGGCATTCCGCTGGTCAATGCTTCCTGCCCTGGCAATATCGAGGTGCACGCCGATGAGGGCGGGCCGATCTATATCAACGGCAAGGAAGGCAAGCTGAAGAAATTCAACGACAACTACTTCGAAGCCAAGGGCGGCGGGGTGACGATTTCGCTCAGCGTCAACCCGGACGGTTCGCCCGCCGTCTCCTATACTGGTAAGGGCGGAGCCAACGGCATCTGCACGATCAAGTAGGCGCATCTGCCGGCAGGCAGCGCCGCTCGCCGAGGAATGCATCGCGGGCGCGGACGCCACGCCCGGCCGACAAACCAACCCAGCCGCGTGCCCGGTCAAGGCTGCCATCGGCCGGGCGGGATGCGCGCAAGTTAGGCCATCGAAAATGGTGTACGGAGCCCTTACGTATTTCCGTAGTCGATCTTGCTCCTTGCTAAGAACACAATGTGCCTGTAAAGGGTCTGCCATCGATCTTGCTTGCTGAGCTTTGTTTTCTCGCCGACCGGCGTTCAAGCTGACCTTTCCTATCAAAATCGATCTTACTGCCTTGTCCGGCCCAAAGTCGGGAGGCGAACTTTTGATTGAAAGGAATTTCTTATGAATACTGGAACCGTAAAGTTCTTCAACACCACCAAGGGTTTTGGCTTCATCGCTCCGGACGACGGCGCAACCGACGTTTTCGTGCACGCTTCTGCTGTTGAACGCGCTGGCATGAGCTCGCTCGTTGAAGGCCAGAAGGTCCGTTTCGACATCGTTCGCGATGCACGTTCGGGCAAGAGCGCTGCCGACAACCTGTCGGCTGCGTAATCACCGATATTTCGTCTCTGGTCCTTGACCACGGATGTACTGGCACTGGCCATTGAGACGATATTGAGAAGGTCGGGATTTCCCGGCCTTTTTCTTTGGGCGCTTTTCAGCCCGCAAGACTGCGACGCGTGGCGATTGCCGTCGTCACAGACGACCGCGCCCTCGGGCTCGCCCGTCTGCCTGCGCCCTTGCCGTCGTGGCGCGTGTTCAAACAAATCCCGTTGCCACCGTTCACAAGAGGCGATGCCGCTCCAGCGTTTCGCGGCCGCGCCGCGATTTGACGGCGCTCTCGTTCGCACCCTTCTGCTCGTCGTCCGACAGGGTTTTTGGCTTGCGGAGAGACGGTTTTCGCGTCGGCGGCTTGGTGATGGGCACCATGGCCGGCGCGCCTTTCCACTGGAGCAGCTGTCTCAGTTTTCCGTAATAGGTCATGGCGGTTCCTCGGTTGGAGCATTTCCAGGAAAAGTGCGAAGCGGTTTTCCGTCCGGAAATGCGTAAAAACAAACAGATAGAGCGTTTCCGAAGCGATCTAGTGGCGGGGCATGCCCCACTCGATCGGCTCCAGGTTTTCCTCTTTGCTGACGCGGTCCTGGCCAAGTTCGTCGTTGCGAATTCTGTACTGGGGCTGGCTGTCGCGAACGGGCATGATGGCGGTGATGCGGTAGGTTTCCGCGGCAATCGGCGAGATATGGCTGCGATCCCTGAGACGGACCGATAATCCAACGGCGAAGCGATGTGCGGGCATTGGTTCTTGACCTCTTCAGGGTTGGGGTGCCGGGACGAAGGCATGCTTGGCGCGGTCGATAGCGATGATGCGATCGAGCTCATCCGGCGCGATTGCGACCATGCGCATGCGATGGTCATTGTCCGCGGTTGCCGGCACCTTGATGAAGGTGGCGACGCGATGATAGGCGAGCCACGAAATGCCTTCGATCAGTTCCTCGTCATCATCCACCTCATAGTCTCCAGCCGCGAGCACTCCTTCGACATCCGGCAATTGGAAGGGTTCACTGAAGTGGACGGTGCGGTGCTTGGTTCGGCTGAACATGACGTCTCCTTCTAAAGCGGGCCGCGATCTCCGAGGGGCGCTTATTGCGTTTCAAGCTCTTGTTTTTGCGCATGCCGTGATCGCAAAACCGCTACGCACTTTTGCGCAATGTGCTCTATCGCCGGCATTTGCGCGGCGTTGCGACTACAGCGCCGCGCGTCTTATTAGACGTGCAAAGGTCGCTGTAGCCCTTTGAGTAGCTGCATGTTTTCATCCTTAAATCGAATAGGATTTAAGGAAACAGGCAGTAGGACGATCTGTTTCGACTGCGTCAGAGCCGCAGGTTGCGGGCGGCGATGCGCCCCTTTTCGTCTTTCCAGATCTCGAAGCGGAAAGTCTGCCCGGGAAAGATCGATTTGATGCCTGACCTATAGAGCGCCCGCGCATCGACGTAGACTGCGCGACCACCGTCTTCCGGCTGAACGAAGCCGTAGCCGCGATTGAAGTCGAAACGCATGATCGTTCCTGTGATCATGTCAGCACATGGGCGTTCGAGGGATGTCGAGCGTGCGCGGCGCGCACACTTCAACGCTCGATATGGGGAAAGATGGCGGGTCGAGAGCCTCTGACGCCGCGAAAAGCCATAATGGCCAATGTCGATAAGATACTGTGAGCTTTAATTGCGTCTAACGCAAGGTCGCCACGAATTCGACCAGATGAGTTGCAATCGCGTTCCTGTTCGCGTCATGCGTCAATTGTCCGGGGGATCGTTCTTGTTCGTTGCTCATCTGCCGGCGGGCTACCTGCTCAGCCGTTTCATCGCGCGTGGTAGACCGACTCAATCCGGCGCGATCATTGCCACAGGGATTGTCTGTTCGGTGCTGCCGGATTGTGATCTCGCCTATTTCTATCTGGTCGACGGCCGGCGAACGGCGCACCATGACTATTGGACGCACACGCCGCTGTTCTGGCTGGCTGCCGCAGCAGCTCTGGCGCTGGCGTTGACGCTGAGTGGCAGGCGCAATCAGCTCATTCTCGTCAGCGTCGGGCTCGCGAACGTGCTGTTGCATCTGCTCCTGGACTCGGTCGCCGCCGATATTCGCTGGTTCCATCCGTTATCGGATCTTCGCGTGAACCTCGTGCACGTCCAGGCGCTCTACAAACCCTGGTATCTCAACTTCCTCTTCCACTGGACCTTCATGGCCGAGCTGCTGATCGTGGTTTCGGCCGCCGTCGCCGCCACGCTCGACTGGCGGCGATAGCGCGGCCGGGTGGCTGCACTGCCTGCGGTCAAATAACGGTTGGACCATAGCTCGCCAGCTCTGGGGACAACTGCCGGCTGATAGAGAAAATCACAGCCATTTCAACGTCCGGTGTAACCGGGCGTTGACGGATGTCGATCCTGTAGGCATCCTGCCGGCCAAAGAAGACAGGGCGGCGGAAAACGGCGCCGGGGCCGGTAAGCGGCCCGGATACAGGAACAGTTGCATTCGATGGGGTGCGGGTACGCCCGCTCCCGGGGTGCGGGTACGCCCGCTGCCTGTGCCGCTTTCAATACGCATTCGCAAGTCATTCAAGTCGATCGGTCAATGCTGTTCGGAGGGGACTGTGAAGAGACGTCTAGAGTTCTGCATGTCTGCTTGCCTGGTGCTTCTGCTCGGCTCCGCTGCCCCCGTGATGGCGGCGGATCTGGTGATCGCCATGCCCAACTGGCCGTCCGGCCAGGCGACGGCCAATATCCTCAAGGTCAGCATTGCCAAGAAATTCGGCCTTGATGCCGAGGTCAAGGAGCTCGGCACGCTCAACGCCTTCGTCGGCTTCGAGACCGGCGATGTCGATATCCAGCCGGAAGTCTGGCAGCCCAATTTCGGGGACATCGTCAAGAAATATGTGACAGACAAGGGTGTGGCAACGCTCAGCGCACGCAGCGTGCCCGCCTGGCAGGGGCTCTGTGCCACGCCGGAGGCGGCAGCGACGATCAAGACGATCGCCGACCTTAGCGACCCCGAGAAGACCAAGATCCTCGACACCGACGGCGACGGCAAGGGCGAGCTCTGGATCGGCGCGCCGACCTGGCTTTCGACCGGTATCGAGCGCACCCGGGCCAACAGCTATGGCTATGGCGCCAACCTGACGCTGTTCGAGGCGGAAGAAGAGGTGGCAATGGCAGGGGTTGACGCGGCGATCGCGACGGCGCGGCCGATGGTGTTTTACTGCTATGCTCCGCACCACGTCTTCGAGCTGCACAAGATTGCGCGCATCGAGGAGCCGCCGCACGATCCGGCCAAGTGGAAGATCGTCGGTGCGGATGACCCCTTGTGGATCAGCAAGTCGACGGCTGCGACCTCCTGGGACGCGGCGCATTTCCAGATCGCCTACGCCACCGGCTTCGGCAAGAAACATCCTGACATCGCCAAGTTCCTGGATCAGGTCGATTTCTCGCCGGAAGAAGTGACGAAGATGAGCTACGCGCTGGAGGTCGAGCGGCAGGCGCCGGCCGACTACGCGAAGAAATGGGTGGACGACAACACGGCACGCATCGACGGGTGGGCGAAACCATGACGACAACACCGGATCGAAACGCAGCCGATGCAGGACGCGCCAGGTTCATGACCCGGGCGCGCAAGCTCGGGCTGGTGATGCTGGCCGCAGGCGTTTGTCTCGGCCCCCTGGTGGCGCTGGCGCAGACCCAGATCTATGACGCCAGGACCAAGAAATGGGTCAACTACGACAAGAAGAAAGCGCGGCAATATTTTGCCCGCAACAATCAGCTGCCCGAGGCCTTTCGCCGGCAGGTGGTGCCGTTCCGCACGGCGGAAAAGCCGGGCACGATCATCATCGACGGCAACCAGCATTTTCTCTATCTGGTCCAGCCCGGCGGGCAGGCGATCCGCTACGGCATCGGTGTCGGCCGCGAGGGCTTCGGCTGGGCCGGCATCGTGCGCGTCGGGCGCACGGCGGAGTGGCCGACCTGGACGCCGCCGGCCGAAATGGTGGCGCGCGATCCGAACGCTGCGAAATGGGCGGCAGGCATGCCCGGCGGCCCGGACAACCCGCTCGGCGCCCGCGCGCTCTATCTCTATGAGGGCGACCAGGACACGATCTACCGCATCCACGGGACGGTGGAGCCCTGGACCATCGGGCTCGACGTGTCGTCCGGCTGCATCCGCATGAACAATGATGACGTCACCGACCTGCACTCACGCGTGGAGGTCGGGGCGAAGGTGATCGTGCTGATGCAGGGCGCGGCACTCTACAAGGGTGTTTGACGAGACAAACCGGCGGCAGCGAACCTGACGGCGTGTCGGGCAGGTGCGTCTCGCAGGCGTGATGAAACCGGACTGTTTAGGAAATTGCGTTGCGACAGGTGTCTGATCTCAGCCTGCCTTTGAGACAAGGGTAGGCCGGGCAGCAAGCCACAGGATCTGGAAGGGGAGGACTTTTTGTGATCGAGGGGACGATGCGTTCAAGGAACTTGTTTGTCGCGGCAGGCGTTGGCCTTGCCATTCTCGGCGGCTGCCAGTCGGCGCCCCCGAAGCCGGAGGAAATGGCGCGCACGAGCTTGCAGACGGCGCCGGCCGATCTGCAGCTGATCTGCGCCAATGCGGCGGCCGGCACCGCCAAGGTCGATAGCAGCAAGGTTCTGCCCACAAGCTCGCGCCAGCTGGACGCGACATCCTACAGCGTCGATCTCGACGCCGGCGGACGAAAGTTCAACTGCATCGTCGACACCAGCGGCAGCGTGAAGTCGGTCCAGCCGGCCGCCTGACGCACGGCGCGTGAGGACGGATCAATGCTTCCGGCCTTATGTTGCCTCCTATCGACGACCCGAAACCGCCCGCGCGGTTTCGGGTCGCGATCGTTCGGCGCAACGCGCCGGCGGCCCGCAATATAGGGCGCAATGGTTCTTGGTCGCGCCTCGAATTTCCGCATGACTTCTCCTGGAGGTGGCGCCAGCTCAAGGCGGTGCAGCGCGCGCAACCATCAATCCGCTTGATGTGACAAAGGGGGCGATGCCCCAACGCGCCGCCACGTCGCATTTCCGTTAGCGATTGACCGTATGCGGCAGTGGAGAACGCCCTTTCCATGCGAAAACATGCGCTTGCGGATGGAGGCCATGCGACATGACGACGATACCGACGCTGATCGGCTTTCTGGCGATCGTGACCTGGTCGTTCCTTGCGCTTCTTTCCACCGCTGCCGGGCCGATCCCGCCGTTTCAGCTGGCCGCGATGACGTTTCTGCTTGGCGGGCTTGTCGGAGCCTCGAGCTGGGTCTTTCGTCCGGCCGCAATCAAGTCGCTGCGCCAGCCATGGCAGGTCTGGGCGCTCGGCACTGCCGGGCTCTGCATCTACCACTGCGCCTATTTCTTCGCGATCCAGTCGGCGCCGCCGGTCGAGGTGAGCCTGATCGCCTATCTGTGGCCGTTGCTGATCGTGGTGTTTGCGGCATTCCTGCCGGGCGAGAGGCTGCAGTTGCACCACATTCTCGGCGTGATCCTCGGTCTCGCCGGCGCCATTCTGGTGATTACCAAGGGCGGCAGCGTCGGGCTGGCCGAGGGCGTGAAGCCTGGCCATCTGATCGCCCTGTTCTGCGCCTTCGTCTGGTCCGGCTATTCCGTACTGTCGCGCCGGTTCGGCCAGGTGCCAACCGATGTGGTGGCGGGTTATTGCCTGATCACCGCAGTCGTTGCGCTTGCGCTGCATCTGACACTGGAAACCACCGTCTGGCCGGAAACGTCGGTGCAATGGGCCGCGATCGCCATTCTGGGCGCTATACCGCTCGGAGCGGGTTTCTACGCCTGGGACTATGGCTGCAAGCACGGCGACATCATGATCCTCGGCGCTCTTTCTTATGCCGCGCCGCTGCTCTCGGTCATCGTCCTGCTGCTGGCAGGGTTTGGCATGTTCCATTGGTCGATCGCGGTCGCCTGCGTCATGATCACGGTCGGGGCGATGCTTGCCGCCAAGGATATGCTTTTCAAGCCACGGCGGACGGCACGTCAGGCAAAACCGAAATTCGAGCGCGGACGCTAACCCGGTGAGCTTTCAGCAAGACTGAGGGTCGGCCTGCGGCGATCATTGCCTGTACGGTGCGGCGGCCATCGGGCCCACCTGAGCTTTAGCCTATCGGGAGACGTTCGTGGCCGGACTGGTCGGCGCGGCCATGTAACGCAACCAGCCAGCCTGGGGACGGTTGCGAGCCATGACTGTTACCTCCGCGATACTCTTTCTGGTTGAGGTTTCCGTGGAATTTGACTGGTTATCCGTTTGTGCGTTGCAGTATTTTTCTGTTGCGTTGCAAGATTGTGTTTCTGAATTGACGTTGATCAATAAAGTATATTTTCCTGAAAAGCTTTCCATTGGAACAAAATTATGCTCTCATAGGTTTAGTGGGAAGGAGGATGTACCATGCCAAACATTCTGGAGCACTTTGCACTTTTCGATGCGCTGATCATCGGCGCGATCTGCACGCTTCTGATCCTGAGTTACTTTAGTCGCGAAGCCTGAGATAAGGTTTTGGCTTGAACTGTTCGCGTCGTTAGAGCGGGTCGCCGGCCTTTGCTTTCTGGTGCTGATCCGCCCGTGCCCCTACAGCGCCGCGCGTTTTATTTAGACGCGCAAACGTCGCTGTCGCACTTTGAATGGCCGCAAGTTTTTATCCTTAAATCGAATAGGATTTAAGGAAACAGGCAGTAGCCGCGCAAAGCGGCAGTTGCTGCGGGCGGTACAGTCCTCCTGAACGCGTGGTCCTTTCATTTTTCGATCGATGGTGCTGACCGACGCGCGGAGTGTCCGTCTGCGTGCGCAGGAGGGAAGCAGCCCGCTTCGAGGCGTTGCGTGGTCAGCCGTGGCCGTCACATGCAGCCAGCGGGTCGGCTGGTTGTCGTAGCCGCCGCCGTCCGCTTCTTCGATGTGGATGTTCGACCATCCGGCCCATTCGAAACAGGTCCGGAGCCAGGCTGCCGAGGGATAGTTGAAGTAACGGCCGAAGCGGTCGTGGCCTTCCCGTTCGCCCGCCTTGAAACTCGCCTGCAGCAGGCCGCCCGGCCGCAAGGCCCTGTGCACCCGCACCAGCACGTCAGGCAATTCGGTGCGCGGCACGTGCAACAGCGAGGCTTCCGCCCAGATGGCGTCGAACCTCTGGCTCCACTCGATGTCCTGAAAGGTGACGATCTCGACCTTGCGGCCGATCCGCCGCTCTGCCGCGCGCGCCAGTTCCGCAGATCCGTCGCAGGGCGTGACTTCGAGCCCTGCCTCGATCAGATGCAGGCTGTCGTGGCCGCCACCGCAGCCGAGATCGAGCACAGCGGCACCGGGCGAAAGCCGGGCGATGAAGGCGGCGAGACGATCCGTCGGCGGTTGACGGTCGCGTGCCGCATAAGTCTCGGCGTTGTCGCGGTAGAAGGCCATGGTATCGTCGCGTGTGCTCGTCACTTGGTATTCCTCTTACTGCATGTTTCCTTAAATCCTATTCGATTTAAGGATAAAAACATGTGGCAATTCAAAGTGCTACAGCGACCTTTGCGCATCTAATAAGACGCGCGGCGCTGTAGGCTGCCTCGACCTGTCGATCAGCGAAGACTCCGTCGATCCTTCCCGTGTTAACATGATGGAACTGTGGGAATCCGAAGCCGCCCTCAGGGCTTGGAGAAAAATAGCGAAGCCGCCCAAAACCGATGTGAAATTCGATGCAGGGAATGTGCGCAAACATGAGATCAGCCATTCGGGGCCGCCGTTTTGACAGTGCAGCGACGCTGCAGGCTGATTGAAATCGAGGAAAGCCAAGATGATGAAACTCTATGGATTGGGTCCGACACGTTCGCTTCGTGCCCTTTGGGCGCTTCAGGAGCTTGATGCGGACTTCGAGTTCGTGCCGGTCAACCTGCTGGGCGGCGAAAACCGTCACCCCGATTTTCTGCGCCTCAACCCCGCCGGAAAGGTTCCGGTACTGGTCGACGGAGACCTGGTGCTGACGGAATCCGCCGCGATCGTGTTCTATCTGGCCGAGAAATACGCCGACAAGGGGCTGATGCCCACCGACTTGAACGAGCGGGCGCAGGCCTATCGCTGGACGCTGTTTGCCGTCACCGAGCTGGAGCAGCCGCTATGGCGGATCGCCAAGCACACATTCCTATACCCCGAAGACAAGCGTCTGCCCGAGGACATTGCGCTTGCCAAGGAGGAGTTTGTGGCGATGGCTGAGGTGCTCGAGCGTCACATGGACGGGCGTACGTTCGTCATCGGCGACCGCATCAGCATCGCCGATTGCGTCACCGTCTATGTCATCGACTGGGGCAATGAGGTCGGGCTGATCGACGGGTTCCCCAATCTCAAGGCCTATCTCGAGCGAATGTATGCGCGCGCCAAGGCGCCGCCGCGGATCGCCGACGCTCTTGCAAGCCTCGAGGCTGCGGGCTGATTGCTGCATAATCCCTTAAATCGGATTCGATTTAAGGATGAAATTATGCAGCAAGTTTAAAGCGTTACAGCGTTCTTTGCGCGTCATATTTGACGGGCGGCGCTGTAGCGGTGTTCGCAGGGCAGGAGGCCCGGACCCGAAGGCCCGGACCTCATGACCCGGCGCTATTTGCTGCCGGAAGCGGACAGCTTGTTCATCACGTCGTCGAGGTTGAAGCTTGCCGGCTTCTGGCGGATCGGGAACTCCTGGAAGCTCGACAGCCAATTCGCCACGATCGCCTGCGACGGCACCACCACGAAGGCTCGGGCGAAGTACCAGGATTCGTATTCGGTCGACTCGTCGCCGCGCTCGAATGGATCGGCCCTCAGGTTGAACAGCTTGGGCACGCGGAGCGTGGTGAACTCGTCGCGCCAGACGCCGATGCCGGTGCTTTCCTGTGCCTTGAACACGACCTTCCAGTCCTGGAAGCGCACGGCGACCAGTTCGCCGTCGTCGTTCCAATAGAGGAATTCGCGCCGCGGCCCGTCCTTCACCTCGCCGCGGAAGAAGGGCATGAGGTTGTTGCCGTCGAGATGCACCTTGAAGGTCTTGGTACCCGCCTCGTAGCCGGCCTTGCATTTGGCGACGATATCCGGCTCTCCCGCGGCCGCGCAGAAGGTCGGGATGAAATCGTAGTGCGAGAACATGTCGTTGTAGACGGTGTTCGGCTTGATCACACCAGGCCAGCGGATGCAGGTCGGCACGCGGTAGCCGCCTTCCCAATTGGTCGCCTTTTCGCCGCGGAACGGGGTGTTGCCGCCATCCGGCCAGGTCATCACTTCGGCGCCGTTGTCGGTGGTGTAGATGACGATGGTGTTTTCGACGAGGCCGAGATCGTCGAGCTTCTTCAGGAGTTCGCCGACCATGCCATCATGTTCGACCATGCCATCGGCATAGACGCCCTTGCCGGTCTTGCCTGCGGACTCGGGTTTCAGGTGGGTGTTAACGTGCATGCGCGTGGAGTTGAAGTAGCAGAACCACGGTTTCTGGGCATTGTTCTGCCGATCGATGAAATCGAGCGCTGCGACCAGAAACTCGCCGTCGACCGTTTCCATGCGTTTCTTCGTCAGGGGACCGGTGTCTTCGATCCGGCCATCGGCATAGGAGTGGATGACGCCGCGCGGGCCGAAGCGTTTGCGGAACTCGGGGCTCTTCGGATAGTCGGGGTTCTCAGGCTCTTCCTCGGCGTTGAGATGGTAGAGGTTGCCGAAGAATTCGTCAAAGCCATGATTGGTCGGCAGGAATTCGTCCTTGTCGCCCAGGTGGTTCTTGCCGAACTGGCCGGTCGAATATCCTTGCGCCTTAAGGAATTCGGCGACCGTCGGGTCCTCCGGCTGCAGGCCGACATCGGCGCCGGGCAGGCCGACCTTGGTGAGGCCGGTGCGGATCGGCGACTGGCCGGTGATGAAGGCGGCGCGGCCGGCGGTGCAGCTCTGCTCGCCATACCAGTCGGTGAAGACAGCGCCTTCATTGCCGATGCGGTCGATATTGGGCGTGCGGTAACCCATCATGCCGCGGTTGTAGATGCTCGGGTTGAACCAGCCGATATCGTCGCCCATGATCATGAGGATGTTCGGTTTGGCGCCTGCGGCGGCGGGTTGGGCGGATTGCTGCGCGACGGCCGGCGTCGCCCCACCTGACGTGGTCAGCGCCGCTGCCGCAAGCGCACTGCCGGCAAGCAGAAGATTGCGCCGGCTGACGCCAAGGGGATGTCCGTTCTGCTGCTGATCGTCGTCGGGATGCGTGCTCATGGCGTCTTTACTCCACGTCGTTGAAGGGTCGGAAATGCTGCCTGGGTCTGCAATCGGTGGACGAACGGAAGTCTGCGCCCCGTGCGTGAGGCGGACAAGGATGTAACAGTAACATCAGGGCTACGAAGGCCAGTCTCGTTCGGTGGAACGGTGGGTTACGCTCCGTCACTCAATTGACGTCAAGTGAGATGGCGTGAGGCAGAAATTGAAGCCGATTTAGGTCAATAACATTGACATAAATTAGCCGCCGTGATCCTGTCGAAGCACAATGAGAATGATTGCGGGACGAAGCCTGGAGGCGCTGCCCCGCTCCAATAATCCTTGAGGAAACGACCCAATGCTCGACTGGGACCATATATTCGCGACGCGCGCCAGCAGGATGCGCGCCTCGGAAATCCGCGAACTGTTGAAACTGCTCGACCGCCCCGACATCATCTCGTTTGCCGGTGGCATTCCCGATCCCGAGCTGTTTCCGGATGTGGAGTTCAAGGACGCATATGCGGAGATCTTCTCCGGCCCCGCCGTCAGCGCTGCGCTGCAGTATTCCGTCAGCGAAGGCTACAAGCCGCTGCGTGAATGGCTCGCCAAGCAGATGGAAAAGATCGGCATTCCAGCCGGTGTCGACAACATTTTCATCACCTCGGGTTCGCAGCAGGGCCTCGACTATATCGGCAAGCTGTTCCTGTCGCCCAACGACACGGCGCTCGTGACCTGGCCGACGTATCTCGGCGCGCTGCAGGCGTTCAACGCCTATGAGCCGCATTATGACCAGCTGAACCCGGGCGGCAACCGCACGCCTGCGGCCTATGCCGAGGCCGCGAAAGCCGCCGGCGGCCGCGTCAAGTTCGCCTATCTCTCGGCCGACTTCTCCAACCCGACGGGCGAGACGGTGGACCGGGCAGGGCGCGAACGGGTGCTCGACCTTGCCGAAGAGCTCGACATTGCCGTTATCGAAGACGCCGCCTACCAGTCGCTGCGCTACGACGGCGAGGCGATCCCGCCGATCCTGGCGTTGGAAATCGCCCGCAAGGGCGACATCAACCACACCCGCACCGTCTATTGCGGTTCGTTCTCCAAGACGCTGGCGCCGGGTCTGCGCGTCGGCTGGGTCTGCGCCTCGGAAACGGTGATCCGCAAGCTCGTTCTCTTGAAGCAGGCGGCCGACCTGCATTCCTCGACCATCAACCAGATGGCGATCTGCACGGTTGCCGAGCGTGGTTTCGACGCGCAGGTCGCCAAGATCCACAGGGTCTACAAGCACCGCCGCAGCGCCATGCTGGCAGCCCTTGAAAAGTACATGCCCGATGGCGTGACCTGGACCAAGCCGGAAGGCGGCATGTTCGTCTGGGTGACGCTGCCCAAGGGCATGGACGGAACGGCGCTTCTGGCGAAATCGCTGGAGACGGCCAAGGTCGCCTTCGTGCCCGGCCGCGCCTTCTTTGCCGACGGTTCGGGCGAGAACACGCTGCGCGTTTCCTTCTCCTGCGCCAACGACAAGATGATCGAAGAGGGCATCCGCCGTCTCAGCGATCTCGTGCGCGGCGAAGCCGCGGCACTGGCGGCCTGACGGTAGCCACCCGGTTTCTCCTAGAGAGGCGCGTCCGCGGAAACGGGCGCGCCTTTTTTGATTTGATGGGAAGAGCCCCTCACTCTTCCTCATCCTCGCCCTTGTGACGGGGATCCAGCGATCCGACGTCTGTCGGATCGAAAGACCTTTCCGTCCAAGGACTTGGACTGACTGGACTCCTGTGACAAGCACAGGAGTGAGGGTTCCTCGCTAGGCCGTCCCAGCGATCTGTCGAGGACAATGCATGGCTTGTCAGCAATCCCGCCTGAATTTGCTGAGCTTTGTGGTGTCTCTTCCGCTTTGAGCGGAGCGGAAACGGCCGGGCTGGTGACGGCACAGGAATGCTGTTTAGCGGGACACGCTTTGGCTGGCCGCGATTGGCCCCGCCCGCCCTGAATCTGTCGTTACGCCGCCATCGTAACTGTTACGTTCTTCTGTCATCTCCATCGATGTGATCTTGTGATCGAGCATTCCAGGAGCGGACGATGCCACGATACACTATTCTAGCTACTGGCCTGACTGCGGGCCTTCTCGCCCTTTCGACGATGACCTCAACCACTGTCGCTGCCGACGCGCGCGATCTGGCGCGCGCGCCCTACACCAAGGGATATCTGTCGCCGGACAGCGTCACCGCGCTGCAGAAAGAGTTGATCTTCCAGCGGGCGGTGCAGACCTATCTCTGGGCGCTGCCGGCGCTCAACATGTACGGCATGAAGGAAGGCTCGGAGGCCAAATTCGGCAAAGGCTACAATGTCCTGCCGATCTTCAAGAAGCGGCTTGATGCCAAGACGCTGATCACCACGCCCAATTCCGATGTGATCTATGGGCTCGGCTATCTCGACCTCAAGCAAGACGGGCCGATGGTGATCGAGGTTCCGCCCGGACTTCAGGGGATCCTCGACGATTTCTTCCAGCGGCCGATCCCGTCTGAAGGCGAGATCGGCGGACGCAAATGGGCGGGTGATGTCGGGCTGCCCGGACCGGACCAGGGCAAGGGCGGAAAGTATCTGATCCTGCCGCCGGACTATGAGGGCGGAATTCCCGACGGCTACTTCACCTATCGCTCCGGAACCTATGGCGTCTTCGTCTTCTGGCGCGGCTTCTTCAAGGACCCGAAGCAACTGGAAGAGCCGGTGAATGTGATGGAACAGACCCGCATCTATCCGCTCGGCAAGGAGGCGACGGCGAAGAAGATGGAGTTCCCCGATGCCTCAGGCGTGGCGGTCAACATGCTCTATCCGCAGGATGGCGCGGCCTTCGACATGCTGGCGCGCTTCGTCGAGCACGAATATGTCGACCCCAAGGATTTCGAGATGCGCGGCATGGCCGCCGATCTCGGCATCATCAAGGGGCAGGCGTTTGCGCCCGACGAAGAGATGCGCAAGCTGCTCGACGATGCGGCCAAGACCGCCTCGCGCATGGCGCATGGCCTAGGCTATGGGCCGACCTCGTTGAGATATTACGAGGACCGACAGTGGCTGAACCCGTTTTCGACCAATGCCGATTTCACCGCCGACAGCTACAACCAGCTTGATGCCCGCTCCAGCTTCTTCACCTATGCCTATTCGACCAGCCCGGGCATGGCGATCAACATGGAGAATGTCGGCGCCAAATATCCCAATGCCTTCAGGGACGCCGACGGCGACTATCTCTCGGGCGACGTGAACTACAAGCTGACCCTGCCCAAGGATATCCCGGCCAAGATCTTCTGGTCGGTGACGGTCTACGATCCGGTCACCGGATCGGGCCTTGACAACGGCCAGCCGTTCCCCTCGCTCAACACCATGGACAAGCCGGTCCAGAATGCCGACGGCTCGACCGATATCTATTTCGGGCCGAAGTCGCCGGGTGAGGGGAAGAACTGGATCGCCACGATTCCCGACCAGGGCTTCTTCACGATCCTGCGCCTCTACGGCCCGACCAAGGCCTTCTTCGACAAGAGCTGGAAGCCCGGCGATCTGGAGAAGGTCAAGTAATCCACGGTCTGCCAATCGGCGCCCGTCGCTTCATTTCCCTGGGAATTTCTTATGGTCACCACCACAACCCATCGCCCGATCCTGGCCGTGACCGCGATTGCCGCGATCCTTGCTGTTCGCCAAGCAGCGGCAGAACCGGTACGGATCTCGCCCGCCTGGGCCACCTCCATGCCCGCCGGCCCGGTTTCAGGCACGCGGATCACCGCCGACTATGCAAAGCTCGTCGTCAGCGATGCCTATTTCTGGGCATGGCCGATGGTCAACATGTTCAATCGGCGGCTGGCCTTTTCCAAGATTCCGCAGCGGATCTATTCCGGTGCCGCCCCGATGGCGCCGATCAACAGCCTGACGATGCTGACGGACTATATCGAGCCGGATGAGCGGCTGGTGGCCTGCCCGAACCAGGACGTGGTCTATGGCGCAGGGCTGCTGGGGCTCGACCAATCGCCGGTTGTCATTCAGGTCCCAGACTTCAAGGATCGCTTCTGGGTCTATCAGGTCGTCGACCTCAGGACCGACAGCTTTGCCCAGCTCGGCAAGATGTATGGCACGCAGCCGGGATTCTACCTGCTCGTCGGGCCGAACTGGCAGGGGGAGGTTCCCAAGGGCATCACCAAGGTTTTCCGCGCCTCGACCAACACCGCCAACGTCATTCCGCGCGTCTTCCAGGACGATACGCCTGAGGACAAGGCAGCCATCCAGGAGGTGCTGAAGGGCATCACGCTCTATCCGTTGTCGGAATTCGACGGCACGATGAAGTCGGTCGACTGGAGCACGGTCAAGAAGGTGCCGGCCTCCGGTGACGGATCGGCGGAAACGCAATGGGTGGTGCCGGAGAAATTCATCGACGAGTTGCCGCTGGTTCTCGCCGATGCGCCGCCCTTGCCGGGCGAAGAGGCGCGCTACGCCCAGGTGCTTGCGGTCGCTGAAGCGGCCAAGGCCGACCCGGCTATTCGCAAAGCGGTGGACGAGGCGGCTGTGGAGGCAGAGGAGCGGCTGGTCAAGCCGCTGTTCCAGTTCCGCAACTACGGCCTGCCCTTGACGCACAATTGGACGACGACGTCGAACAACGCGGCGTTCGGCACGGACTATTACACCCGTACGGCCGTCGCCAAGTCGAACATCTTCGTCAACGCGCCATCCGAGACCAAGTATTTCTACCAGGATCTCGATCAGGCGAGCGCACGCCTGAACGGCAAGAACAGCTACACCGTGACCTTTGCCAAGGGCGAAGCACCTGCGGTCAATGGATTCTGGTCGTTGACGCTCTACAACGAGCACCACTTCTTCGAGCCGAACGATATCAAGCGCTATTCTCTCGGCACCAAGAACAAGTCACTGAAATACAATGCCGATGGATCATTGACGATCTACGTCCAGTCCGAGCCGCCGAAGGAGGACCTTCGCGACAACTGGCTGCCGGCGCCGGAGGACGGGGATTTCTCGCTCTACATCCGCGCCTACTGGCCAAAGCCGACGGTTGTCGACGGCACATGGACGCCGCCGGCGGTCGACAAGGCGGGATAGAGCCTTTCCAGGAAAAGTGCGAAGCGGTTTTCCGTCGGGAAATGCGCAAAAACAAACAGATAGAGCGTTTCGGCGACGCCGTTTGGTCCGAACGCTCTAGAGGCGCTGTCGCTCTTGGTAGCGCGTTCAGAACGCGTTGCAGAAGGGCGGCATGTCGGCTACAACGGGCGAAATGGTCGGGCGCTGTCCGGCCACGTAAGCGTTAACGTCACTCAACGCGTATGATCGAACGGCTCTCATGTTTCGATCTGCGCGACTGTGTCCTGCGGATCGAGATTTGCGAGCCCCCAGAGGATACAGATGGACAACAGCCAACCCTCTTTCCACAGTGCTTCCACCCCAAGGATCGAGCGTGTGCGTCACGATCTCAAGCGACGCACGCTCACTGTTACCGATGTCGAGCGGATCACGCCCGGCATGCTGCGCATCACGCTCTCTGGCGATGACCTTGCCGATTTCGTCAGCCTTGGCGCCGATGATCACGTCAAGATCCTGGTGCCTTCAGCCGAGGGCACGGAGGAGCGGCGGGACTATACGCCGCGCCGCTACGATGCCGCCGCCCGCACGCTGGTGCTTGATTTCGCGCTGCACGAGGCCGGGCCGATCACGGAGTGGGCAATGAACGCGCGCCCGGGCGATGGCTTGAGCGTCGGCGGCCCACGCGGCTCGGCGGTTATTTCCAACGTCGAGCGCTGGCTGCTGATCGGCGACGAGACAGCGCTGCCGGCGATCGGTCGGCGGATCGAGGAGGCCACTGCCGGCGCCCGTATCACCAGCATTGCCGCCGTCGCTGACGCTGCCGAGCAACAGGCGTTCGAGACGAAGGCCGACCTGACGTGCCACTGGGTCTATCGCCCCTTGCATCAGGCGACCGACGCCTCGGCGCTTCTCGCCATCCTTAGCTCTGTCGTCATCGAGCCCAACACTTTCGTCTGGGTCGCGGCCGAAGCCTCGGTGACGCGGGCGATCCGCGCGCATCTCACCGAGGAACGTGGCTATCCGCTCTCCTGGATCAAGGCATCGGGATATTGGGTCAAGGGCAAGGCGGATAGCACGGAGAAGTTTGAGTAACCGCCACGGGGCGGGCCGTTCGCTTGAAGCGCGCCGCGAGCTCCGGGGTGTGCTTGCCGCGCTTTAAGTTCCGGGTTTTTCACATGTCGTCATTGCAAAACCGCAGCGCATTTTTGCGCGACATGCATTCGGGAAAGCTGGGTCAGGCGGCGCTGGCGAGCTTGAGGCGAAGCGCATCGAAATCGTGCACAAACCAGAGCGCATTGCCCTTGTTGGTTTCGCGAACGAAGTCGCCAAGCGCCTTGCTGCTTTCAAGCGCCCCAGAGATATCGCCGACGATGGCGCATTTCATGCGGTAGTTCACGAACTTCTGGAAGACCTCGCCGGCGACGCGCGTGCTGAGGTTGAGGAAATCCGGGCCGAGGCGCGTGACCGGGATCGCGAGCATATCGGCACTATGGGCCCAGGCATCGCCAAGAAAATCATTGGCGTCGCCTGCGACCCGCAGCAGGCCGCCTTCGTCTGCGCATCTGAGAACACGCGTATTTCCGATTTCGACGAGCTGTTCCATGGCGAAGGGCATAGCGAGGAAAGACGGAGGTTGCAAGATTATGCCTTACACGTAGTCGCCGGCGACCGACCGTTGATCGGGTCGGCGCCGGCGCCGGCCTCCTCAGCGGCGGCGATGGATCAATTGCGCCAGCAGCGTCAGGATAGCAAAGGCCAGGATGACGATGACGCCGGGATAGAGCATGGCGAGTTGCGTGCCGGGCATGATCGCGGCGGTGACGACGGCAAGTCCGCAGGCGCCGCCGACCTGCAGCGAGCTGTTGAGCAGTCCGGCGGCCAGCCCCTGTTCCTCGTCTGCGACACCACTGGTCCCGACGACCATCAGCGCCGAGATGCTGAGCGCAAAGCCAATGCCCCAGAGCAGCGATGCCGGCAGCAATACGGTCCACAGGTCAGGCGTCGGGCCGATCCGCAGCATCAGGAGATAGCAGGGCACGAAGGCCACAAGTCCAACCATCAACACGCGACGGACGCCGAAACGGTTCATCAATGCCCCCAGTTTCGGCCCGAGGATGACCACCATGAGACCGGCCGGCAGGAGCATCAAAGCCATATGTATCGGTTTCCAACTCTGGAGGTTCTGCAGATAGAGAGCGATCAGGAATTGAAAGCCCATCGCGCCGCCATAGAGCAGGGCGGCGCTGACATTGGCGGCTACTAGGCCGCGGTTGCGAAAGATGCCGAGCCGGATCAGCGGCTGCTCGACATGGTGCTCGATCAGCAGGAAAGTGATGAGCAGCAGGGCGGAGAGCGCAAGGCCACCGGTCGTGCGCAGCGAGGTCCAGCCGGCATCGGCCGTCGAGGCGACGGTGAAGACGAGCAGCAGCATGCCGGCGACGAGGGTGACCGCGCCGCCGACATCCGGCCGCAGGCGCTCGGCGCGCGGCGCATCCGGCGGCAGGAAGCGCAAAGCAGCCAGCATCAACAGCACCGCGATCGGCGCCGGCAGCACGAAGATGTAGCGCCAGTCCAGCCCGGCGAGCAGCCCGCCGACGAGCAGGCCGGAGGAGTAGCCCGAAGCCTCGAAGAGGTTGAAGATGCCGAAAGCCTTGTTGCGGTGGGGGCCTTCCGGGAAGGTCGTGGTCAGCAACGACATGGCCGCCGGTCCGGTGAAACCTGCGGTCATGCCCTTGATGAAGCGCGAAACGATCAAAAGGATCGGGTCGTTGGTGACCATGCCGAACAGCGACACCACGGCAAAGACACCGAGCCCGACGACCAACACACGCCTGCGGCCGAACAGATCCGCACAGCGCCCGCCCAGAAGCAGGAAGCCGCCGAAGGCGAGGATATAGGCGCTGACCAGCCATTGTGCGGTGGCTGCACTGATACCGAACTCATGCTGGATTTCGGGGATCGCTACGGCAATCATCGAGATATCGAGCCCGTCGAGCAGGATCACCCCGCTGAAGATGAAGAGCGCTACCCAAAGGCGCGCCGGCCAATGCAGCGCGTCGTTCTGACCGGGCGCAAGGGCAGCGCTATCTGCCCGCCCATCGCTCGGGGTCAAGCCAACTGACATATGTTCACTCCATGGAAATTTGGGCGCCGCGAGACGGAAATCTGCGGTCCCGATGGCTTCGATCATCAATGCTTTCGATCATCACCGATTGATCGCTCATTGAAAAACAAGTAGTTCTCGATGCATTGTTAAATGGAGCTTGAAGATCCATGAGCCGAATGCTGCCAGGAACCCGCGCGCTCAGAACCTTCGAGGCTGCCGGTCGCCATCTCAATTTCACCCGTGCGGCCGACGAAGTCGGGCTGACGCCGGCGGCGGTCAGCTACCAGATCAAGGAAATCGAGGATCAACTCGGCCTCGTGCTGTTCACCCGCACCAGCCGCAGCATCCAGCTGACGCCGGCCGGCGCCGTGGTGTTCGAGGCAGCGGTCCAGGCGCTCGAGACGCTGCAGCGGGCGGTCGGCCGTGCGCGCCGGATGGCGCGCGGCGCCCAGCAGTTGCGCGTGTCGCTCAGCCCGCGTTTTGCCACCAACTGGCTGTTGCCGCGGCTGTCGCAATTTCGTGCCGCCAACCCGACGATCGAGCTGACATTCGACATCAGCGACGAGGTCAGGGATTTCGACGCCGACGATGTCGATATCGCCATCCGCTTCGGCTCCGGCCGTTATGCGCAGACGCGGTCTGAGCGCCTGTTCGAGGCGGTGATCGCCCCGGTCTGCAGCCCGAAGCTGATCGCTGCCAGCGGACGGCCGAAGACGCCACGCGATCTCTTCGCTCAGACGCTTTGCCATGTCGAATGCTATACCGAAGGCATGCTGTGGCCGAACTGGCGCATGTGGATGGCGGCTGCCGGCATCGATGATTTCGACGACAGCCGATGCGTGGCCTTTACCGACACCAGCCATGTGGTCGAGGCCGTTATCGATGGTGGCGCTGTCGGCCTTGTCGATCTCGCGATGATCCGCAACGAACTTGCCGAGGGACGGCTGGTGCAGCTGTTCGACATCGGCGTCAGCGTCGCCGAGGACTATGCCTATCACCTCGTCTATCCCGAAAGCTCTGGCCAGGATCCGCGGGTTCTGGCGTTTTGCGACTGGATGCTGGGCGAGGTTGGCCAGGGAGCGAAACCGGCGGCAATTGCCTCCGTAGCAGCCGGCTGACGCTGCTGCCTCGACAGGTGCTTTCGCCCGGTTCTCCTCGTTGCGCCACCCGCAAAAGAAAAACGCCGCGTCTCGTCGAGAGGCGCGGCGTCTTGCTGCCGAGGTCGTTGTAGCGGTATTTGCGCAGGAAGCAGCTTGCGCGATCGAAGGGATCACGAGAGGAGGGCGGCAAGGCGCCACCCTCCCGCGGCTTCAATATTCCTGGCTGGTCGGCCGGAACAGGATCTCGTTGATGTCGACATCCTCCGGCTGGCTCATGGCGTAGACCACGGCGCGGGCAAAGCTGTCGGCGGGGATGGCGATACGCTCGTAGAGCGCGCGGACATTCTCGGCGACATCAGTCTCGGTGACGCTGTCGGGCAGTTCGGTCGCGACCGCCCCCGGCGAGATGATGGTGGTGCGGATATTGTAGGGTTTCACCTCCTGCCGCAGCCCCTCGGAAATCACGCGTACGGCGTGTTTGGTGGCGGCATAGACGGCACCGCCGGGGCCGACCTTGTGGCCGGCGACCGAGGAGACGTTGATGATGTGGCCGCTCTTCTGCTGCTTCATGTGAGGAAGTGCAGCACCGATGCCGTAGAGCACGCCCTTGAGGTTGACGTCGATGGTGCGGTCCCAATCCTCGACCTTGCAGCGCTCCAATGGCGAGTGCGGCATCAGCCCGGCATTGTTGAGCATGACGTCGATGCGGCCATGGAGCCGGACGGCGTGATCGACCAGGCGCTTGACCTCCTCGAACGACGTTACGTCGGTCTGAACGGCAGCTTGCTTGCCGAGCGATAGCTCGTCGGCAAGCGCCCGCAGCCGGTCGATGCGGCGCGCGCCCAGCACCAGCCTGGCGCCGTCACCGGCAAGCCGCCGCACCGTCGCTTCGCCAAGGCCGCTGCTGGCGCCGGTGATGACGACCACCTTGTCCTTGATATTCTCTGTCATTGTTGCCTCTTCTTCAGCGGCCGACGCGCGCCTGCAGGTGGGCCGGATAACGATCGCCCTCGATGGTGACCTTGGCGAGCGCATCGTCGATTTCGCCGCGATCGTCCGAGGTCAGCCGTACGGCCGCGGCGCCGATGTTTTCCTCGAGCCGGGGCAGCTTGGTGGTGCCGGGGATCGGCACGATCCAAGGCTGTTGCGCCAGCAGCCAGGCGAGTGCTACCTGCGCCGGCGTTTTTCCCTTGCGGGCAGCGATCTGGCCCAGGAGATCGACCAGCGCCTGATTGGCCTTGCGCGCCTCCGGCGTGAAGCGCGGCACGACATTGCGGAAATCCTTGGCGTCGAAGGTGGTGTCGGCGTTGATGGCGCCGGTCAGGAACCCCTTGCCGAGCGGGCTGAAGGGTACGAAGCCGATGCCGAGCTCTTCGAGCAGCGGCAGGATTTCGGCCTCCGGTTCGCGCCACCACAGCGAATACTCGCTCTGGAGTGCAGCGACCTTCTGTTCCGCATGGGCCTTGCGGATGGTCTCGGCGCCGGCTTCGGAAAGGCCGAAATGCCTGACCTTGCCTTCGCTGATCAGCCGCTGCACCGTGCCGGCCACGTCCTCGATCGGCACATTGGGATCGACACGATGCTGGTAGAAGAGGTCGATGACGTCCGTCTTCAGGCGCTTCAGTGCCGCATCGGCGACCTTGCGGATCTGATCCGGCCGGCTGTTCATGCCGCTCTGGCCACCTTGGTTGTCAAAGTCGAAACCGAACTTGGTGGCGATCACCACCTTGTTGCGCATCGGCGCGAGCGCCTCGCCGAGCAGTTCTTCGTTTTGGTAGGGGCCATAGGCCTCGGCGGTGTCGAAGAAGGTGACGCCGCGCTCGAACGCGGTGCGGATGAGGGCGATTGCCGCTTGCTTCTCCGTTGCCGGGCCATAGCCGTAGCTGAGGCCCATGCAGCCGAGGCCGAGGGCGGAGACTTCAAGGCCGCTTTTGCCGAGTGTGCGCTTTTCCATGGGGCTTTTCCTTGTCTCGAATGATGATGTCTTTGGGCTAGAAATGGCGCACACGGCCGGGCTGGCGAGGGCGCTCCGGGAGATGGCGATCAGTCGGCCCTGATTTCGGCGCCATAGTCCGCATCGCTGACCTTCTCCATCCAGTCGACGACCTTGCCGTCGAGGGCTTCGGCGATCGCGACATGGGTCATGGCGGCGGAAGGCGAGGCGCCGTGCCAATGCTTCTCGCCCGGTTCGAACCAGACGATATCACCGGGGCGGATTTCCTCGACCGGACCGCCTTCGCGCTGGACGCGGCCAAGGCCGGATAGGACGATCAGTGTCTGGCCGAGCGGATGGGTGTGCCAGGCGGTGCGGGCGGCGGGCTCGAACGTGACGGTGGCGCCACCGACGCGGGCAGGGGACGAGCCGTTGAAGGGGGCATCGATGCGCACCGTGCCGGTGAAATAATCCGCCGGTCCCTTGGCCGAGGGCTGCGAGCCGCTTCGTTTGATGTTCATGGCGTCGATCCTTTGCAAATGGCGACGCGGCCGTGGTCGGGCCTGACGTCGTCGCTGTCGTCACTACAGCGCCGCGCGCCTTATTGGACGCGCAAAGGTCGCTGTAACACTTTGAATTGCTGCGTGTTTTTATCCCTAGATTGAATAGGATCTCAGGAAACATGCAGCAGCAATTTAGGGCGTGGGATTGATCAGGATTAGATGGTAAATATCGCACGAGCTTATGAGGGGAATTCATGAATGCCGCGCCAGCCGATCAATGACCTCATCGCCTTCCTTGCTGTAGCAAGGGAACGGAGCTTTACGAAGGCGGCAGCGCAGCTCGGGGTCTCACAGTCGGCGCTGAGCCACACCATCCGCGGGCTCGAGGCGCGGCTGGGCTTGAGGCTCCTGACGCGCACGACCCGCAGCGTCTCGCCGACCGAAGCTGGCGAGCGGCTGCTGGTGTCGATTGGGCCGCGCCTGGATGAGATCGACCAGGAACTGGCAGCGCTCAGCGCGTTTCGCGACAAGCCGGCGGGTACGATCCGCATCACCGCCGGCGAGCATGCGGCCGATCGCATCCTCTGGCCGGCGCTGGAGCGGCTCTTGCCTGATTATCCGGATGTTCATGTCGAGGTGATCGTCGACTACGGCCTGACCGATATCGTCTCGGAGCGCTACGACGCCGGCGTGCGCCTCGGCGAGCAGGTGGCCAAGGACATGATCGCCGTGCGCATCGGGCCCGACATGCGCATGGCGGTGGTCGGCGCACCCGCCTATTTCGCCACACGGAAAATGCCGCTAATGCCGCAGGACCTGACGGAGCACAATTGCATCAACTTGCGCCTGCCGACCCATGGCGGCATCTATGCCTGGGAATTCGAGAGGCAAGGCCGCGAGGTGAAGGTGCGGGTCGAGGGCCAACTCGTCTTCAACAACATCGCGCTCAGGCTGAACGCGGCCCTTGGCGGGCTGGGCCTGACCTACCTGCCTGAAGATGCCGTCGCGCCCTATCTCGCCTCGGGCCAGCTGGTGCAGGTTCTGGAAGATTGGTGCCCGCCCTTTGCCGGCTACCACCTCTATTACCCGAGCCGCCGGCAAACGTCGCCCGCATTTGCATTGATTGCCGACGCGCTGCGGTATCGGGGTCCGCGTCACAAGTCATTCCAGCAGGCGTGATCGTTGAAACTTTTCAAGAGCTACACGCAAAGAGCGCCCGTTGCCGGACGCCCTAAGGTTGCCTCAATGCCTTACGATTGGCAGCGGTGCCCAAAAGCAAGCAGCCACGTTCACGTTATCAATTTTTCGGCGATTCCAAGATTAATGAAGGGTTAATCCACCGAATTATTTGATTGCCGGTGCAATCCAGGCGACAGCGCCGATAGTATTTCGCCCGTTTCCATTAGAAAGCCGCAGTTGCTCGCTTTTCTCCTGCGCGCAAACTCGTGTTGAAGCCGTTGCAGCGCAGCCTGTTGGGCGCTGCTATAAACGGCGTCCTTCCGCGCTTGGCTTGGTAATTCCTGTTAAACATAAGGAGATTGCTATGAAAACGGAGATTGCAATTGGACTGACGCTGGCGTTCTCGACCCTCCTTGCAACCGGTGTGATGGCCCAGACCAAATACGGTTCAGAAGCCGGCTGGGACATTCTCGTGAAGGACAACATGGGGCCAGGATGCTTGATCACAAAATCAAACGCAGACGGTACACAAGTTCAGATGGGCATCGATGCAACGGCCGCGCTGCGTGGCTACATGGCGCTCTACACCAAAGCTGATGCTAATGTTGCTGCAAACGAAAAGCTTGCGGTCCTGTTCGATGTCGATGGCCAGCAGTTCAGCGGCGAGGCGAAGGGCCAAGCCATAGACGGCTATCGCGGCGCGTTCGTATGGGTCAACAATGCTGACTTCATCTATGACCTGGCCAAGAAGAAGGCTGTGACGATTACGCCCCAGGGCGGCAATCCCATTGTCGTAAAATTGGCCGGAACCGACGCAGCCTTCAAGGCCCTGAGGGCTTGCCAGGCCGCTCAGTAATCACGCCCTGACAAGCTCGAATGGACCGCGAGCGGGAGCGTGGTGCATCTGCGCATTGATGATGTCGCGTGCGTTGCTACAGCGCCGCGCGTCTTATTAGACGCGCAAAGGTCGCTGTAGCACTTTGAATTGCTGCATGTTTTTATCCTTAAATCGAATAGGATCTAAGGAAACATGCAGTAGCGCATTCCCGGCATTCCAAACTTACCGCCTGATGGCGTTTCGACCTATTCCCGAGCCCCGGTGCTGAGTGGTTGGTTCCGACGAACCGTTCCGCTCAGGGCGGAGCGCGCGACTTGCTCTCCCTCATTCCGGCCGTGTACCGGCATCCAGCGACTTGGCGGCTGTCAGGTCAAAAGACCTTTCAGCCCAAGGACTTGGGCTGGCTGGATTCCGGCACAAGGCCGGAATGAGGGAGTTTTTAGGCAGTCAGTGGATTTAGATCTTTCCGCATCACAGATGACTTTGCGTCCGCAGCTCCGCTGCGGCACCCTCAGCCTTCCCGCCGGATCGTCGGTTCGGGCGAACCCTTCCACTCGAAGGTGATCGTTTGGCCCTGGCGGATGTTCTGGATGACGGCGGGGCGGAAGACGGCGATGCATTCGCCTGAGAGGTGACGGGCGGAGGGGTAGATCAGGCCGTTGCCGCCTTCCGCGTAGACAGTGGCGGCGAGTGCCTGACCGGCCGGATAGGCAAGGGTCGGGTCGGAGTCGAGATAGGTAGCATCGGTTTCGCCGCGGACATCGTGGAAACGGCAGGTGAAGCCGGCGATCAGCTCGCGGTAGGCGCCGATGTCTTGGAACATACCGGCGTCGGCAAGCGCGCGGGTGCGGTGATAGACGATCTCGGCCTGGCAGGTTTCGAGCGCGGTGTCGCCGAAGGCGCAGTACCAGGCGCCGCGGTCCTCGTTGTTGAAGCGGTTGCCCGGCGGGCGGGCGTGGCAGAAGGCGGCGTTGATCAGCGACCAGCCGTAGCCGAAGGATTCGTTCAGAAGCTCCGCCGGGTTGACACCGGCGGGTAGCGCCAGCGGGCTCAGCCGCGCGGATGTCAGCGCCTCCAGCCGGTTGAGGATCTCGATGTCGTCCTCGTCGTCGCAGAGCGGCTTGACGGCCGGCTCGTCGATATAGGCGGTCGAGATCAGCCGGATGGTGGCCGGATCGGTAAAATCGATCTCGGCGATCATAGGCCGCCGCGCAGGCCATCGAGATAGCGGCGCACCTTCATCATCGCGGGTATGCCGCCCTCGATCATCAGGTCGACCGGCGACTGGCCGTCGAAGACCGGCCCGGTGTTGACCGCCTTTGGCCATTGATAGGTCAGCGGTCCGTTGAAATAGAGCCGCAGGCCCTTGAAGATGCCGACGATCAGGCTGGCACGCATGCGCTTGTCCTGGTCGAGCTTGCCCTTGAAGTCGCCGGCCTTCATCCGGTTCCAGGTGGCGATCGGCACGTCGAAGAGCTGCGACGCTTCCCGGTTGGTCAGCTTCCACAGGTCGCAGGCCTTCACCACCGCCCTGACGATGACGGCTTCCTCATGTCTTGCCGCGTCGCGGTCGGGGGCAAGAACCGGCTGTGCGCTGGGCATGAACGTCTCCTATGAAATCCCGTGCCGTATCATATGATATAAAATGGGGGTTTTGAGCTGGAAGTCAAGGGGAGGTGTGGTGTCCGACAGCGACGCGTGGCCGGGTGGGTTCTCGCCGGGCTCTCGCAGTTTTGCCACTCACTGCTGTCGCAGATTGGCCCCTCACCCTAACCCTCTCCCCGCAGGCGGGGAGAGGGGACGCGGTACAGAGTGGGTTGCAACTCGGCGATCCCTCTCATGGTGATCGGGAGGCTTTGGTATGGCGCGATGTGAATGGGTAGGGCGCCGCGGGTTTCCTTCTCCCCGCATGCGGGGAGAAGGCGGCCGGCAGGCCGGATGAGGGGCAACGCGCTTCGCCGCGTTGGCAATAGCGTGCTCTCACACATGCGGGCCCAGCAGCGAAAGATCGGCTTCGCCAAGTCGGTCCTTGGCGCTGCGCAGCTGGTGCCAGTAGGGATAGATGACCGGCGGCAGACTGACGGCGTCGAGCAGTTCGCGCTCCTCATCGGTAAGCTTGAGGCTTGCGGCGGCAAGGTTGTCGCGGAACTGCTCCTCCCGGCGACCGCCGATGATGACGGAGGTGACGCCCTTGCGGTCGATCAGCCAGGCAAGGGCGATCTGGGCTGGCGAGACGCCGCGCTCGCCTGATATCGCTACCAGCATGTCGACGATCTTCCACAGCCGTTCTTCGTCGCGGATCGGCGGCTCGTTCCAGCCGGCGAGCTGGCGGGTACCCTCCGGCGTCTGGTTGCGCCGGTGCTTGCCCGACAGCAGGCCGCCGGCAAGCGGGCTCCAGACGAGCACGCCGAGGCCCTGGTCGATGCTGATCGGCAGCAGTTCGTATTCGGCCTCGCGGGCTTCGAGCGTGTAGTGGATCTGCTGGCTGACGAAGCGGTGGCGGCGGTCGAGCGCGCTGATGCCGAGCGCCTTCATGATGTGCCAGCCGGAATAGTTGGAGCAGCCGATGTAGCGCACCTTGCCGTGGCGAACGAGCGTGTCGAGCGCCTCCATCGTTTCTTCGAGCGGCGTCTGGCCGTCCCATTCGTGCACTTGGTAGAGATCGATGACATCGGTCTTCAACCGCCTGAGGCTCGCTTCGCAGGCGGCAATCAGGTGGTGGCGGGAGAGGCCGCCGTCGTTCGGGCCCGGCCCCATGTTGAAACGCGCCTTGGTGGCAACCAGCACGCCGTTCTTGCGCTTGCCGGCGAGGATGTCGCCGATAATTTCCTCCGAGCCGCCGGTGGAATAGATATCGGCGGTGTCGATCAGGTTGACGCCGGCATCGAGGCACATGTCGACATAGCGGCGCGCCTCGTCGAGACCGACATTGCCGACCTGCGCGAACTTGCCGCCGCCACCGATCGTCATCGTTCCCATGGTGATCGTCGAGATTTTCAGGCCGGAGCGGCCAAGCAGTCGGTATTCCATCTGGCTTTCCTCTTCCCTGTGGTGTCGGCCTTTGCTGTTGGGTGACAAATTAGGGGCGGAGCGAGGCGGAACAAGGTGACGGTGCGGATGAGGCGTCGGCTCCGCGTCGAACGGGAGAACGTCCGCGCGTGTGGCGCCGCAATGCTACTTATAATAGATGCATCGCTTGATCGGGCAATGCCTTGTATCATGGCGGGCGGAGAGGCGTTGGAAGGGCGGGCAATGAGCAATCACTATTGTCTCGGCCGGATCGATTTCGGCGTGGGCAGTTCGGCCTTCTGGTGCCTCGATACGCCCGGAACGCTGGTCGTTTTCCTGCACGGTTTTACCGGCGCCGCGGAGGCGACGTGGCACAATGCCAGTGCCTATATCCGGCGGGATGCGCTTTTTTCCTCTGCGGACGTTCTCTTCCTCGGTTATGACAGCGTGCGCAGCCGGGCGCGTGTGATCAGTCGCTGGGTGCTCGATCTGTTTCGCAAGCTGCTGGCCGAGCCGGCCGAATTTTCCAATCGCTACATCTATTACGGAGCGCAGCGGCAGCCCTTCATCTACGACCGGGTCGTCGTGGTGGCGCATTCGCTGGGTGGCGCGATCATGCGGCAGGTGGCGCTGGATCTCGCCCGCGCCAACGACGCCTATGCGGATCACATCCAGCTTCTGCTCTTTGCGCCTGCTCACAAGGGATCGAACGCGCTGCACAACGCGGGCGGGATGATGGTGGGGCACGGGATACTGGCGGCGCTGCGATGCGGCCTGCTCTACAAGGCACCGATCCTGGAAGACCTTCGGCCTAAATCGGACTTCATAAGGGATATCGAAGCCGGGACGTTGACGCGGCTGGCGCGGGGCCGACTGCGATGTCTGGTCGCGACCAAGATCACGATCGGCCAGTATGAAAATATCGTCGAACCCGGCGATTTTGCGCAGGATCCGCCGTTCTATACCGTTGATCGTCGCAACCACACGGATGTCTGCAAGAGCGATGCCGGCTATCGCCGGGTACTCGACGACATCGAGGAGTGCCTGCGGTGAGCGACGTGGCAAGCCCCCAACTGTCGCTGGAGAGCTTTGCCGGTTTCGAGCACAATTGCTTCGAGCGGCACGATCTGCGCCTCTACAACTTGCCCGTTGTCGGCAGCGGCTATCTTCTGGCGCGCTGGGCCGCATCCAGACAGGTGCGGCTTGCCTGGCTCGCCTATCTCCAGACGTCGATGCTGCGCTACGAATATCTGGCAAGCCGGGGCGAGATCGAACGGGGCGTGCCGGACGCCGGCATCGTGCGCCTGGCGGAGGCGGAAGCCGCGCGCGGCTCGCCGATGTCGCCTTCTACCGTCCGGCTGGCGCTCATCCTCGCCAGGCGCTCGATGCCCTATTTCAACCTTGACCATGAACTGAGTGAGCTTGGCCCGCTCGATGAAGCGGAATGGACCGAGCTGATCGACACGGCGTTCCGGATCGATATCTTCCTGTGCTCGCGGCCACGCTTTTCCGAGACGTTGCGCGCCTTGCCGCGCTATCCTGAGGCCGATCTCGGGGCCGACGGTTATCTCTTCCTCGTCAATTTTCTGTCGATCCTGGGTTTGCGCTCGGAGCTCAGCGCCGGTTCGCGGGGCTACCTGCAACGCAAGATCAACATCGTGCTGCACTCGCTCGGACTGAATGTCGATGCGCTTCGCGCCGATCTCTACCGGGTACAGGACGAGATCGGCCGCCGGGAAATACCGTCTTCGCGCGCGAGGCTTGAGCCGATCGATGTCAGCATCGCGCTGTTTGAAACCGAACTTCAGGCGGCCTGGGAGCTGGTGCGCACGCTCGAGGTTCTGCAGCCGGCGAAGGCGAGGGACAGCGGCCCGGAAGGCAGCGGGCAGGCCGAGCCGCAACCACAATTCTAGGGTGCGGCGTCCGACGGCGGGCGGCGGTTTCGAGGCCGTTTCAGGCCCCGGCAAGAAAGCGCGCGGGCATGAGATCCTTATAGGGAAACATGTGGAAATAGGGGCGCGCCTCGGCCAGCACGCGGGTCATCGAAGGGCGTTCGAGCAGCCGTTCGAAATAGGCGGAGAGATGCGGATAGGCGTCGGCAAAGGGCTCGACAATTCCGGCATAAAAGAGTGCGGGGGCCGCGGCGCAATCTGCAAGGCTGAAGGCGGCACCGCCGGCAAAGGCGTTGATTGCGAAATGCCGGTCGGCCATGCGATAGGCGACGCCGAGCGTAGCGCGGGCATCTGCGACACCGCGATGGTCGTTCTCGCCCTGGGCGCGCAGCGTGTCGGTGACGATCTTCTGCATCGGCACATGGATGTAGAGATCGAAGAAGCGATCCCAGAGCCGCGCCTGTAGCGCCGCGTCGCTATCCCTGGGGATCAGCGGCTGGCTGCCGGGGTAATGGCGATCGACATATTCGATGATGATGGACGTCTCCGGGATGGTGACATCGCGGGCGCTGTCGCGCAGCACCGGCATCTTGCCGACCGGCCAGAGCTCAGCGAAACGGGCCGCCTCCACGGGATCCAGAAGATCGACCAGGCTCGGCTCGAAGGGTGTATCGTTCTCATAGAGCGCGATCAGCACCTTGTGGCAGAATGAGGCGAGCGGATGCAGATAAAGCGTGAGCGACATGCGGACAATCTCCGATGCTGACGGTTCAGGCGGGCGTTGCGTCCGGTAACCCGGCGCAACGCTGATGGGTCGGATTTTACTGGGGAACTTATGGCAAAACTGATGCACTTATGCAATCAGTTTTTGGAGTGTTGCGAACGCCAAGTGGCGTGCTTTGAAGCACGGTTCGTGTTCCGTTTTTGCCCAAGGCCATTGAAAGCCCAAAAGATGCGCTAGACTTAATAGAAGGCAGGGCGTCGAAACGCACGGCGCTCCGCAACAGGGGAGGATCGCCGATGCGCTGCTTCACGGTAGTTGGGCCTTCGCAGACCGGAAAATCCACGCTGGTGGAAAAACTGGCTGCGCTGGGGGAAAGCTCCAGAAAGGCCACGTCACCTTATGGATTGAACATCACCGAATTCGAGATCGGCAAGGAAGCCTGGTGCGCGCTCGATGCGCCCGGCGGCACCGAGGCGCTCGCGCACGCGCAGCACGCGCTTCTGGCGAGCGACGCCTGCGTGCTCTGCGTCTCGCCGGCGCCGGAGGAGGCGGTGCTGGCAGCGCCCTATCTCAAGGTGATCGAAGCATCGGGCACGCCCTGCATCATCTTCGTCAACCGCATGGACGAGCCGCGCGGCCGGTTGCGGGATGTCATCGCCGCGCTGCAGGACTATTCCAGCCACATGCTGATCCTGCGGCAGGTGCCGATCCGCGAAGGCGACAGGATCGTCGGCAGCTGCGACCTGATCTCCGAGCGGGCCTGGCGCTATCGCGAGGGCCAGACCTCGGCGCTGATCGAGATCCCGGATACGACGCTGGAGCGCGAGAAGGAAGCGCGCACCGAATTGCTCGAACATCTCTCGGAATTCGACGACTGGCTGCTCGAAGAGCTGATCGAGGATCGCGAGCCCGGCAGCGACACGATCTATGCCATCTCCTCGCGGCTGCTCAGGGAAAACCGGATCATCCCTGTTCTCGTCGGCGCGGCGAGCCACAGCAACGGCATCCTGCGGCTGATGAAGGCGCTGAGGCACGAGGCGCCGCCGGTCGACACGCTGCGAAAAAGGCTCGGCGAGGCGAGCAAGGTTCCCGAAGCGAACCTCGCTGCCGTCAGCTTTCATGCCTATCACCGCCAGAATGTCGGCAAGACCGTGCTTGTCCGCGCGCTTTCAAACGGCATCAAACAGGGTGCGGCACTCGGCGGCGGCGGTGTCGGCTCGGTGCAGGACCCGGCGACCGGAAAACCGCTTGCCACAGGGACACCGGAGCCTGGCACGATCTTTGCCGCCGTCAAATCCGACCACCTGCCGGTGCCGGCGCTTCTGACCGGCACTGCCGCATCCGAGGCGCCTGACTGGACGGTGCCGCCGACGCCGATGCTGGAGCGCATCCTGGTGCCCGACAGCGAGCGCGACGAGACCAAGCTTTCCGGTACGCTTGCGAAGCTGGCGGAGACCGATCGCAGCCTCAAGGTGATGCAGGAGGAGGGCACAGGCGCGCAGCTGATCTGCGTGCAGGGGCCGGTGCATCTGCGCGATCTCTGCAAGACGCTGGCCGATGTCTTCCATGTCGGCGTCACCGATAGGCCGCCGAGCCCGACCTATCGCGAGACGGTGCTCAAACCCTCAGACGTGCACTACCGCCACCGCAAGCAGACGGGCGGGGCGGGGCAGTTTGCCGACGTCAAGCTCAGTGTTCACCCCAACCAGCGCGGCGGCGGCTTCAGCTTCAACGAGACGGTGAAGGGCGGCGCGGTGCCACGCAACTTCATCCCGGCGATCGAGGCGGGCGCACGCGAGGCGATGGAGAAGGGGCCGCTCGGCTTTCAGGTGATCGATGTCGGCGTGACGCTGACGGATGGCCAGCACCATCAGGTCGACAGCTCCGAATTCGCCTTCCGGGCTGCTGCCAAGATGGGCGTGCGCCAGGCGCTGTCGCAGGCCTCCGCCGTGCTGATGCAGCCGGTGGTGCGCGTCGAGATCCACATCCCGTCGATCTATTCCGGCAGCCTGGTGCCGGTTGTCTCGACCTTCAAGGGCCAGGTGCTCGGCTTCGACCGCGACGAGGCGGCCAAGGGCTGGGACGTTTTTCGCGCCCTGGTGCCGGGCTCGGCGCTCGACGAGCTGGCGCGGGCGTTGCGTTCGGCAACGCAAGGGATCGGCTACTTCTCCAAGAACTTCGACCATTTCGAGGAGCTCTACGGCAAGGAGGCCGAGGCGGTGATCCATTCTCATGGGACGGCGCAGGCTGGGTAGGTCGCGCACGGACCAGGCTTTCGCTCCGGCATAGTCCTCGGCGGCCCATGCGGCGAGGCTCCGGGCCGCGCCAGGCAAACGGTTCGGCAAACTGGCCGGCTTGTCTCATTTTTCCCATCAAATTGGGTGTCCGGGCTGGAGACAGGCGGTTTTCCTCCTACTTCAAGTCGTTCAGGCCGGATTGGGCAACGAACAGTGAGAGGACGACACAATGGCCAAGAATACGATCTGCCTATGGTACGACAAGGACGCGGAGGAGGCGGCCCGCTTTTATGCCGCGACCTTTCCCGACAGCGCAGTAGGCGCTGTGATCCGTGCGCCTGGAGATTATCCGGATGGAAAACAGGGAGATGTGCTGGTCGTTGAATTCACGGTTGCGGGTGTTGCCTGTATCGGCCTGAACGGTGGCTCCACGTTCAAACACAGCGAAGCCTTCTCCTTTCAGATCGCAACCGACAGTCAGGAAGAAACCGACCGCTACTGGAACGCCATCGTCGGCAACGGTGGCAAGGAAAGCGAATGCGGCTGGTGCAAGGACAAATGGGGCCTGTCCTGGCAGATCACGCCGCGCGTGCTGACCGATGCGCTCGCCATAGGCGGTGCTGAGGCCAAGCGTGCATTCGACGCGATGATGACCATGAGGAAGATTGACGTGGCGGCGATCGAAGCGGCGCGCCGCGGCTGAGACCATCCCTTTCGCGGGCGACGCGCCTGGCGTGAAGCGCGCCGGGCGGCGCGAGCTGGTCAGATGGTTGCTCTGTCCTTCCATCCACCTTCAGAGGACCGCGCGAGCGCAACAGGCGCCTGCGGCCTCACCAGCCGCGGCAAATGGCGGCTCTGCGTAGACGCAGCCGGCTACCTCAACACAACGGCCTACAATCTGGCTTTCAGCCACGGCAGCCGAGGATGCCGGGTCGTGGCCATGGCGCGCAAGTCCTCCGCTGTCGGGCCGGAGGCGCGTTCTTTCCAAAAGAAGGCAGGACTAGGACGGACGCATTGGTGCCGCCGTTTTGGCAGGGCCAGGTCCAAACCGACGCCTGGCAAGAAGCTGCCAGCCACCACGCGCCAGCAGCAGGGGGCTTGCCGCGCGCAATCGTCTGGCGTAAATATCGCCCATCGCGAAAAGCGACTGCTTCCCTTGATCCGCTCAGTGGCGGAGTAAACAGGTGGACGAATTCACGTCCAGGCGGTCAAGCACACGCCATCCGTACGCCTGACGTATGGATCCCAGCGGTTCCCAGAACATCAAACGCCTGACCTCTGTCGGGCCTTATCGTGAGCTCATGGCGCCTGGCGGCGTCCGCATGCTTGCGTCCATCGGAACCTGTCATGACCAGACCCCTCATCGTCATCTTTACTGCCATTGTCCTCGATGCCATCGGCATCGGCCTCATCTTTCCAATCCTGCCCTCGCTGCTCAAGGAGGTGACCCACGCCGACAACGTCGCCCCCTATATCGGCATCATGACCGCACTTTACGCGGTGATGCAGTTCATCTTTGCGCCGGTGCTCGGCGCGCTCAGCGATCGGCTGGGCCGTCGGCCGGTGCTCTTGATTTCGCTTGGCGGTGCCGCCATCAACTACCTGTTCCTGGCTTTTGCACCCAATCTCTGGATGCTCTTCATCGGCCGCGCGATCGCCGGCCTGACGAGCGCCAACATGTCGGTGGCATCAGCCTACATCACCGACATCTCGCCGGAGGATAAGCGCGCCCGGCGCTTCGGCCTGTTCAACGCCATGTTCGGTATCGGCTTCATCATCGGCCCAGTGCTTGGCGGCGTTTTGGGCGACACTTGGCTGCGGCTGCCATTCATCGCGGCGGCCGTGCTGAACGGCTTCAATCTGCTGCTGGCGTTCTTCATCCTGCCGGAGTCGCGCGCGCCGAGCCGGGAGAAGATCGATCTTGCAGCGCTGAACCCGCTTCGGCCGCTGCGCTGGGTGTTTTCTGTGAAGAGCCTGCTTTCCCGTCATCCTCACCTTCTTCATCTTCAGCGCCACCGGCGACGCTTATGGCACCTGCTGGGCGCTCTGGGGCAGCGACACCTTTCAATGGAACGGGCTCTGGATCGGCCTTTCACTCGGCGCCTTTGGCGTCTGCCAGGCCCTTGCCCAGGCCTTCCTTCCCGGTCCGGTCGTGAAACTGCTCGGCGAGCGCGCCACCATCCTGACGGGCATCGCTGGCGTTTGTCTTGCGCTTGTTGTCATGGCGTTTGCGACAGAGGGTTGGATGATCTTCGCGATCATGGCGGTTTTCGCGCTTGGCGGCATTGGCACGCCGGCGCTGCAATCCCTGGCGACCCGGCAGGTCGACGAGGACCAGCAGGGCCAGTTCCAGGGCGTGCTGACGTCGGCCGTCAGCCTCGCCTCGATCGTGGCGCCGCTGGCGTTCTCAAGCTTCTATTTCGTCGTCCGGGAGCAATGGCCCGGTGCAATCTGGCTTACGGTCGTCGTCATCTATGCGATCGCCGTGCCCCTGGTTCTCGGTCTGCGGTATGGGCATTCGCTGCCTGACGCCGGCCCAGCGACGTCGTCATCCCGAGGGTGAGATCGCGTCGGCTGCATAGTGGTCGCGGAGCGGTACGGTTGCCCCGTCACGGCCACTCCGCGCCTTAGCCAGCGGAGCCGGCCGGGGCAATCTCGGCATAGCGGCGTTGGCGCTCGTCGATTTCCTGCAGCAGCCAGCCGAGAAAGCTCTTGGTCACCGGTTTGGTACGGAACAGCTCTTCCTGGCAGACGAACTGGTAGGTCTCTGCCGGTTCGTAATAGTGGTCGTGCACCAGGCAGATCTGTCCGGTTCTGAGCTCATATTCGACCATAGTGCGGTCGACGAGGGCGACGCCCTGTCCTTCCTTGACCGCCTCGAGGATGATGTGCTGGTCGTCGAAGATCAGGTCCTGGCGGCTGGGCGAAAGCCGGAGGCCGGAGGAGGCGATCCAGCTCTGCCATTCCTGAAGGCCGCGATAGTGCAGGCGGTTGCCCGAGAGAAGATCGTGCTTGTCGGCCTGCCCCTCCCAAGTGGCTTTGCCGCAGACCGGCACCAGGCGCTCGCGCAAGAGCCGCTGCGAAAACCGGGCGGGTGGCGGGTGCAGGCAATAGTCGATGATGACGTCGGCGGTGCCGGAGGCGGGCGTGTTGGTTTCGAGGTGGGAGAGGTGGATCTGCAGGCCGGGATTTTCGGCCAGAAACTCAGAGATGCGTGGCGCAATCAGCTTCATCGAAAAGAACGGCCCGACCTTGACCCGCAGGATCTTCTGGGTGTTGCGCGGGCGGATATGCTGGACGACGCCTTCGAGATCGTCGAAGGCGCGGTTGCAGGAGGCAAAGAGCAGGGCACCCTCGGGCGTCAGTTCGACGCCGTGCTGCTTCCGGACGAACACGCTGAGGCCGAGATTGTCTTCGAGAATTCGGATCTGGTGGCTGATGGCGCCCTGGCCGATGCAGAGCTCGTTTGCCGCCGCCGTGAGGCTGCCATTGCGCGCCGCCGCTTCGAAGGCGCGCAGGGATTTCAGGCTCGGCAGATCGCGCATGGGTTTCTCCGGAAGGCGGTTCAATCGCTCAAGTATATATGAATTTTTTGGATGGCTGGGATTATTTCTTTGACATTGCGAAGCGCTGCCGCATCCCCCATTGTCGATGAATAATAAAGCGAAAATGCAACAACGATCGGCAGCAAGTTTACGGAATAACAAGCGAAATCCGCATTGGGTGTAACCCGGTGTGCGGCTTTGCGAGCGATATTCCGGGAGGCGCCGAGAAGAACAATAAAGGGAACGAGATGCAAAAGAAGTTCATGAGTGCGGCAGCGATGTTCTTCGCCTGTGCGATGGCTGGCACCAGCCTTGCGGCGGACAAGCTGGCGATCGGCACGGAAGGCGATTATGCGCCCTTCAACTATGTGACGGCGAGCGGCGAGATCAAAGGGTTCGACTACGATATCGGCCAGGCGGTCTGCGCCGAGATCAAGATGGAATGCGTGTGGAGCACCAACGAGTGGTCCGGCATCATTCCCGCCCTTCAGGCAAAGAAGTTCGACGTGATGATCGCCTCGATGGCGATCAACGAGGACCGCAAGAAGGAAGTCGACTTCACCAAGCCCTACTACTTCAACGCCATGCGCTTCATCACCCGCAAGGACCTGGGCTTGGCGCAAGTTTCACCGGAGGCGCTGAAGGGCAAGGTGATCGGCACGCAGTCCGGCTCGGTGGCGGTCGAGGCGCCGCAGGAGTTCTTTCCCGACAGCGAGATAAAACTCTATCCAACGCTCAGCGAAGTGTTTCTCGACATGGCCAACGGCCGCCTCGACCTGATCCTCGAAGGGCAGATGGCGCTGACCGACTGGCTGGCCAAGGACGACAGCGGCTGCTGCGATTTCGTCGGCGACAGCTTCATTCTCGACACCGCCCAGGGCAACGCCATGGCGGTGCGCAAGGGCAACGAGGCGCTGCTTTCCAAGCTCAATTCCGGGCTGGAGGCGATCATGGCGAACGGCACCTACGAGAAGATCCGCAAACAGTATTTCGACTTCGACATCATGGCGCGGCCGAAGAGCACGACCGAATATTTCCGGTGAGGCGAGGGGCTAGAGCAGGATCGTTATTGGCTCATCGAAGCCCCTCATCCGGCCTGCCGGCCACCTTCTCCCCGCATGCGGGAGGAAGGGACATTGCGGCACCCGCTCGCAACCCCAACAGCCGCCAGCCCTCTCAGCTTTCTCTTCTGTCACGACAAGGTGACGGCGTCGCTGCCGCGCCCGCAACGTTCGCAACAGTGAATGAGTGCGCAAGGTGATGCGCGCGTGGCGGCCTCGTTCCCTCTCCCCGCCTGCGGGGAGAGGGTCAGGGTGTGTTGCACGCCTCTCACAAGGAATTCGCGTGTTGTGCGTTGCGCTCAGCGCAGGGCGCGGCAAGCGGTGGGCGCGGCGCCGGGGTGTTCGCGCTTCCCCGGCGCCCGTTTCCTCGATTTTCTCCCAGTCCCAACATGAAAGTGCATGCGATGAGCTTCAAGGTCGCCGTTCTCGAGTTCAACCAGGAAACCAACACGTTCTCGAAGCTGAAGACCGGCTTTAAAGATTTTCAGATGTGCCACTACTTCAAGGGCGCGGCGATCGAGGACAATTGCCGCGGCACCAATTCGGAAATCGGCGGCTTCATCGACTGTTGCGATCGTTATGGCTGGGAGTCGGTCTATACGGTGGCGGCGCGGGCGGAGCCCGGCGGAAGGGTCGACGAGGAAACGCGGCTGCGCTTCGTCGAAGATGTGACGGCGGCGCTCAACGGCGAAAAACTCGACGGCGTCTTCATCGTCTTTCACGGCGCCATGTGCACCGAAACGGCCGACGATGCGCAGATCCAGTTGTTAGAGACGGTCAGAGGCATCGTCGGGTCCGATCTGCCCATCGCTGCCACCTTCGACCTTCATGCCAATTCCGCGCCTGACATGGCCGCGCTGCTGGACATTGCCGTGTCGTTCCGCACCTATCCGCATGTCGACATGGCCGAGTGCGGCCACAAGGCCGGCGCGCTGCTGGAGGCGGCGATGCGCAGGGAGATCACGCCCGCCATCGCCATCCGCCAGCCGCCGATGATCAATGGCTGCAACGACGGCCGCACGACCCATGCCTGCGCCATGACCGAACTCCTGGAGATCGCCGATGCCATCGCTGAGGAGAATGGGATCCTTGCGACCTCCATCAATGCCGGCTTCTACGACGCCGACATCCACAACACCGGACCTTCTGCCGTGATCTGCTACGACAAGGCGCGGGTTGCCGACGCCGATGCCATTGCGCACGCCGAGCGGCTCTGCGACGAGATCTGGCGGCGGCGCGAGCATCAGGACCAGCAATTGCCGCTTGCCGCGCTGCCGGGCGCCATCGCGAAACATTTCGCGGCCAAGCGCGAGCCCGGGCCGCTGGTGATCGCCGATTTCTCCGACAATCCCGGCTGCGGCGCCTACAGCGATTCCACCTGCCTGCTCACAGGCCTGCTGCAGGCGGGTGTCGAAAACGCAGCCTTCGGGGCGATGTGCGACCCAGCTGTGGTGGCCGAACTGATCGAAGCCGGCCTCGGCGCCGAGCGGGAGGTGACGCTCGGCTGCAAGATCGACCCTGCGGTCGGCGGCGGGCCGATCCGGGTGAGGGGCGCGGTGCAGGCGATCTCCGATGGCCGGATCATCTTCGAAGGGCCGATGTTCCAGGGCCTGCCGGCGTCGCTCGGCCCAAGCGTGCGCTTCCATGTCTCAGGCATCGACATCCTGATTTCGAGCGAGCGGCAGCAGCTGCTCGACCAGAACCTGTTTCGCGCCGTCGGCATCGAGCCCGCCCGCTACGACATCGTCGTCGTCAAGTCGCAGCAACATTTCCGCGCCGCCTTCGGCCCGATCGCGTCTGATATCATCGAGGTCGACGCCGATGGTCTGAGCACCGCCAATATCGGGGCACGGGCATTCAAACGCGTGCGCCGGCCGATCTATCCGCTGGATAGGGAGGCAGAGATTGTGGCGGCGCGCTAGACCGGGGCGAGTATTGTGATGGCGAGCAGGATGAAAAAGGCGACCATGGTGCCGACAACGAAAAGCGCCATTGTTCGCAGAAGCTCCGGCATCCCGTCAGACGCACCAGCTCCGTCTGCCGACAGGGAGGCGGGTTTCTCGGTAACATCGTGCCAACCGAGCCGTTCGAGCTGACGGCTTATCCTCTCGTGCTCGGCCGCATTGCCCCGGTAACACAGCCAGCCCGGACTGGTGAAATCATAGAATGTCTCGCCGAGGCCGCGAATTTTTGCAAGCAGCCTGGCCGCGCCTTTCCGCGTATATGAGCAGCTCTCATCGTCGGGAGAACGCGCCCAATGTCGTTCAACGAGCAAGCCGTAAAGCGCGTTGCACCCTTCCATTGTCAGGGCGAGGTTTCGGATCTCGGAACTTTGGCAGAGATCGTAATCGAGGCGTTCGTTGCGGCCTTGCAACATGTACTCCGGCAACGATTGATCGTCCTCAAACACGACATCGTCGGGGCCTATCGTCAGCGTGCCCCAACGCCAGTGGACCGGGATTGCCACGGCGGCGCTGGACCAGGCGCGATTATGATCGTTGAGCGGTCGCCGCCAATGAGGGCCTTGGGGCGCAAGGCGCACCCGACCGCGCGTACCATCCGGCAGCCGGACATTGTCGGCGGCGAACAGCCCGTAGTGCAGAACGGCAACCCCGTGCCGCCGCCCGAAGTCCCTCCATCGCAGTGGTGTCCCGGTCACATCCACAGGCAGCAAATACCCTTCCGGATACACGTCATCTTCGAATGGCCACATGGCTATCGGCACCTCGGCAACCGGCCACTCCTGCGGCAGAAGATCCCACCGGTAACGAGAGCGAGCGCGTTCGTCCATTTAGCAACCAGGGCGTTAGTATTTTGATAAAAGGGGGCGGACAGCGAGCGGTGGCTTGCGACAATTTCAGCCTCGCCTCCTTCCTGCATCGAGCGGAAAAGTCATTGAGTTCGGCTGGAAGGGAGGGCAGCGCCGAGGCCTCGCTCAGCAAGCGCATTGATCTCGCCGCGTGATCCCGTCACCTTCGCTGCACGACGATCGCCAGCCGCGAATCGCCATCATCCCCCAGTCGGCACCCTCGCTCGCACCGCCCACAGTGAACGGTGACGACATTGCATCTGAACCGTGTTATCGTTTCAGCCCAATATAGACGGGGAAAACATGCCGCGCCCACTGTCCATTGGCGCATTTTCCCTGACGCCAAATTGGGTGCGTCCAGAGCGATGACTGGGTCGACTGCCGACGTGTCGATACCGAGATTGGTCAACTCTGGCGACGTGGATTGGTCGAATTCGATCTGCGCAAAACCGGCTACATCAATCGATTCTCGCCTCCCAAGACGACGCGACGATGAAGGCGGAGATCATGAAGCTTCTTGAAGAGGGCTAAAGCGCGTAGCAATCTCTAGGATTCGCTTGCCGCGCTCTAAGTTCTTGTTTTTACGCATGTCGTTATCGCAAAACCGCGGCGCACTTTTGCGCGACATGCGTTAGGCGCCGCCGCCGCTAACCAGAGATGAAGGCCATGACGGGGTTCGAGCATACCGCGTTAACCCGGTTGAGCCAGTTCTTCAGCCCGGCCGCTGCCGCGCATCCTGGCCTCTCCGGCTTTAGCCTCTTGAGCGAGGCGCGACATGCCTTCATCACGCGTCTGGCGCTGGCCGACCTGGCCGAGAAACATCTCGACATGCAGTATTATGTGTGGGACGGCGATACAACCGGCCGGATCATCGTCGACCGGGTGATGCGGGCGGCCGATCGCGGGGTCAGGGTGCGGCTCCTGGTCGACGATCCCTATTACAAGGCCAGTGATCAGGTCAAAGCTGCCCTCGACGCCCACCCCAACGTCGAAATCCGTCTGTTCAACCCGACCAAGAACCGGAGGTGGTCCAGGCTAGACTTCCTTGTCGACTTCCGCCGGGTCAACCGCCGCATGCACAACAAGCTGATGGTGGCCGACAATTCGGCGGCGATCGTTGGCGGCCGCAATATCGGCGACGACTACTATGGCGTGAACACCGTCGCCAATTTTCGCGATCTGGATGTGCTGGCGGTCGGGCCCGTTGTGGACGATCTGTCGGGGGTGTTCGACCGATACTGGAACAGCGCCTCGACGAGGCCGATCGCGACCATCGTCAAGCGCACCTATGGCGCCGCCGATCTCGACGCCATTCTGACCCGCTTGCGCCAGGAGATTGCCGCCGCCGAATACCCCTATCCGATCGACCAGGATCTCGGCGAGCTGGCGACCCGGAGCGCCGAGCTGCGCGACGGTCTCGTGTGGGCGCCAGGGCGGATCATCGCCGACGACCCGGAAGCAATCGCCAGCGGCAAGGCGGCCGACGACGTTACCGCCTTCATTCGCGGGCGGGTCACCGAGTTGAAGGAGGAACTGCTCGTCGAGGCGCCCTATTTCGCCTTGCCCGCCGGGGCGCAGGCGATCGTCAAGGCGCTGCACGAGCGCCATGTTCGGGTGCGCGTGCTGACCAACTCGCTCGCTTCGAACAACCAGATCGCCGCGCATTCGGTCTATGCCAAGACCCGCAGGCGCCTTCTCGAGAACGGCCTGGAGCTCTACGAACTGCGCGCGGACACCGACGCATTCCGGTCAGGCTGGTCGCACCATTCCGGGCGGTCGCGGGCGGCCTTGCACACCAAGGCCATGGTCTTCGACAACAAGGCCGTGTTCATCGGCAGTTTCAACCTCGACCCGCGATCCGCGGTAATCAACACGGAAGCCGGCCTGTATATCGAGAGTTCGGAGCTTGCCTCGAGGCTGACGGCCTATATGGCGACCGGCGTCGCGCCCGCCAACAGCTACCACGTCTTCCTTGATCCTAATGGCGCGATCGTCTGGAAGACGGTGCGGGACGGCGAGATCGTCAGCTACGGCGACGAGCCCGAAACGGGATTCCGCCGGCGGCTCATCGCCGACCTCGTGAAACTCCTGCCGATCGACTCGCAAGTTTGACGCCGATCGCTTTGCGACCGGCGTGCAGCCTGACGTCCCGGCATTGCTGGGCCGTAAACGGCGCGACGACGTGAGCGCGCGCTGAAGCATGGAAGAATCTCCGCAGACGCGCCTCTTAGAGCAGTTGCGTGCCTGTTGGCGCGACGACGGTCCCCGTAAGTACCCATTGGTATCCGCTCACACAGTTGCCAATCGCGCCTCATGCGTCGCCGCCGCTATTTCAGCATGACGACGGCTTCGACCTCGAAGAGCATGGGGTCGATGGCAAGCTTGGGGACGGGGATCAGCGTCTGCGCCGGCAGGGACGCGCCGAACATTTCCTTGACGTTTTTGGTCAGGACCTCGAGCTTGGACATGTCGTGATCGACCACGAAGACCGTGAGTTTGGCGACCTGATCCGGTTTGGCGCCGAGCGCATCGAGGGCGGTGCGCAGATTTGCGTAGGCCTGCCTGACCTGGACGGCAAAGTCGGGCGACAGGGCGCCGGTGCTGTCCTGGCCGCCCTGTCCGGAGATGTAGGCAACCCGGCCTTCACGGGGCACGATCACCGCCGTGCTGTAGCCGTTCGGCGTCGGGTCGTAGAGGTTTTGCGGATTGACGATGGTCAGCTTGAGATCATTCTCATTCGCTGTCGTCGCAGTGGGAACTGCCATGCTCATGATGATTAGCCCTCCGATAAGCAGATGCTTGCTGTCGCGTGACATGATTTTCTCTTGGCTCCGAGAGGACCGTGAGCAACCGACGCTCACGGCCTGCAGGATTGAACTTGAACGCATTGCCGATGCGATTGACTCGTACGTTGTACGATTAAATTGCATCGTACAACGTACGCGTCAATTGGTCAGGATCGACATTCGGCGGATTGTCGGCTTAAAACGACGCTCTGATCAGCAAGGAAAAACGATGGCAGCCAAACGCAGCGGCACTCAGAGCAAACGGCCTCAGCGGAAGGCTGCGTCACTCCAGCCTGTGCAGGAGCCACGCAGTGAAGCGCCGCTCTCCCTGGAACGGATCGTGGCGACCGCCGTAGACCTGCTTGATGCCGAAGGGGTCGACGGATTGAAGATGCGTCGGCTGGCCGATCGCCTCGGCGCCGGCGCGATGAGCCTCTATTGGCATGTCGGCAACAAGGACGAGGTCTTTGATCTGGCGCTCGACGCGGTGCTCGAATATCGCGGGCCGTCGCATAGGGTCGAGGCTCAAGACTGGCGCGGGGACGTCGTTCATATGCTCGAAGACTGGCGCGCCGTCATGCTGCGCCATCCCTGGTCGGCATCGCTATTGCCGCGCCGGGCGCTCGGCCCGAACATGCTCAATCGCCTGGAACTCCTGAGCAGGACCCTGTCGGGAGCCGGTGTTTCGGACGCGGACTTGAACGTCGCGATATGGTCGCTCTGGAACTATGTGATGGGCGCTACCATCACTCGGGCGAGCTTCGACCTCTCGGACGAGGACAGGGCCGCCGGGCAGCAGCGCCTTGCAGGTCTCAGCGAACACTACCCGACGATTGAACGCTCTCGTCTGCTATTGGATAACGACTGGGACGGTGCTTTCAGGAAAGGCCTCGACTTCCTGCTCGATGGCCTCGGCCCGAGACGATGAGCGCGCGACGACACGGTTTCCCGCAACACCGCTGCACGCTTTTGCGCGACATGCATTGATACACGTCGCGATCTTTCAGATTCGCCTTCTGCGCTTTAAGCCCTTGTTTTTACGCATTTCCTGACGGGAAATCGTTTCGCCCTTCCTGGGAGCCGCTAACGGGCCACGGGACAATGGCGGCGTGGGTGACCGAGGCGCGGCAACAGGAACCATACCGGTTGCGCTCAACCGGTAATTCCGATCGTCCTGCGCAGGCCGAAGAAGCGACACGGAGTTGGTCGAGATTTTTTCGGCTTGGCGAATGCGAATTGTCGGAACCGATTGATCTCGCCCGTCCTTGGGTCGGACCAGCGTGAGGAAGAAGCAATGAGAGAGTTGATCCTGAAGATGTCCGTGTCGCTCGATGGCTTTGTCGGCGGGCCCGAGGGCGAAATCGAATGGGTGTTCAGCGGCGATCAAGAGGCCATTGCCTGGTCGGTGGAGACGGTGGGGAACGCCAGCCTACACATCATGGGCAGCCGCACCTTTAAGGACATGGCGGCATTTTGGCCGACCTCCACACAGGTATTCGCGCCGCCGATGAACCGGATTCCGAAGGCCGTCTTCTCAAAACAAGGGCCGGCGGTCCTGAAAGCGGCTGAAGCGACCAGGGCGCTCGAAGATGCCCGGACCGACGCGGGAAGCACGCATTCGGGGAAGCTGCAGCCCGGCGCGGACAGTTGGAGTGAGGCCTATGTGGCGAGCGGCGATCTGGCCGACGAGATCGCCAGGTTGAAGTCCCGGGACGGCAAGCCGATCCTCGCCCACGGCGGCGCCGCCTTCGCGCGCAGTCTCATCGCGGAAGGTCTGGTCGATCAATACGCCCTGCTGGTGCATCCGGTGGTGCTCGGCAGGGGTTTGCCGATCTTCTCTGACGTCGCCCCGCCAAAGCGCCTCAAGCTGATCAGCTCAACAGCGTTTCCGGGGGGCTCGGTGGCGCAGATTTATCGGCCGGCGTGACCACGTCCGAGCATGCGATCCACAACTCCTACTGCATGTTTTTATCCTTAGATCCTATTCGATTTAAGGACAAAAACATGCAGCAATTCAAAGTGCTACAGCGACCTAAGACGCGCGGCGCTGTAGAACGTTTCCGATTTAGACGAAAACGCTCTATCTCTCTGTTTTTTAGCATTTCCTGACGGAAAGCCGCTTCGCGCTTTTCCTGGAAATGCTCTTAGTGCAGATGCCCCAGCTTGTCGGGATTGCGCACGATGTAGATCGCCACGACCTTACCGTCCTCGATCTCTAGTGCTGTCGACTGCAGTTCGCCGTCGGCTTCGCGAGTGACGAAGCCGGGCAGGCCGTTGATGAAGCCGGAGCGCACGAGCGTCGAGATCTGCGTGCGGAAGGCGACCGCCAGTTTTTCGTGCACGCCGAGAACCGCCTCGAAGCCGAGGATGGGGCGCATCGCTGCGGGGCGCTTGCCGCCGCCGTCGGCGTGGATGCTGACATCGGAGGCGAGCATGGCGCCGAGCGTCTTCAGGTCGCCGCTGCGCGAGGCGGTGAAGAAGGCTTCGGCAAGTTCGACGCCGCGCGCCTGCTCGACATGGAAGCGGGGCCGCGCCTCGCGGACATGGGTGCGGGCGCGGGCGGCGAGCTGGCGGCAGGCGGCCGGGTCGCGCTCGATCGTCGCGGCGACTTCCTCGAAGCTGAGGCCGAAGACGTCGTGCAGCAGGAAGGCGGCGCGCTCGAGCGGCGACAGGCGCTCCAGAGCGAGCATCAGGGGCAGGGTGACGTCCTCTTCCGGTTCCTCCTCGACGACGGGGTCGGGAAGCCAGGGGCCGACATAAGTCTCGCGCTGGCGCCGCGCCGACTTCAGCTGGTCGAGACAGAGCCGGGTGACGGTGCTTCGCAGGAACGCTTCGGGCTCGCGCACCGCGGAGCGGTCGGCCCCCATCCAGCGGATGAAGGCCTCCTGCACTATGTCCTCGGCGTCGGCGACCGAGCCGAGCATGCGATAGGCAACGCGCATGAGTTTCGGACGCAGCGGGTCGAAACCGGCCGCTGCGTCGAGCTGGGCGTTGCCCGTCATCAGGCGGCGACCTCGGCGACTGCCTTTGCCGCTGCCGGCTCGATCCAGAGGCCGAAGCCGACGGCCAGGCGGTTCCAGCCGTTGATGACGTTGATCATGAGCGTGAGCTTCACCTGCTCCTCCTCGGTGAAATGGTTCTGCAGAGCCTGACGAGCGCTTTCGTGGGTATGGCCCTCCGACAGGCGAGTGAGCGCCTCGGTCCAGCCTAGCGCGGCGCGCTCGCGTTCGGAATAGCAGGGGGCTTCGCGCCAGGCCGACAGCAGGTAGATACGCTGCTCGGTCTCGCCCTTGGCGCGCGCTTCCTGGGTGTGCATGTTGATGCAGTTGGCGCAGCCGTTGATCTGGGATGCGCGGATCTTGACGAGTTCGATGAGATCAGACTCGAGGCTGGCGGCGACGGACATAGAGACGCTGGTCCAGCTCTTCATCAGTTGCGGAGCGGCGGCGAAAAGGTCGATCTTGGCAGTCATGGTTCCGTTTCCTTTCGTTGGTTCCGACTACATGACGAGCCAGGATTGGCCCCTGTGACATCGACGCAGATTTTTTCGCGAATTTTTTCTGGCAGGCCCGCAGGCGGGGTGCGTGCTGCACCTTTGAAGGGTGGTGAGCAGATGGTTGCGCTTGAGCCTTGCCGCCATCTTCGCCGCGGCCAAGCTGGAAACGTGTTTGCCTGTCTATGGGCGTGACGTGTTTCCCGCACGTCGAAGAGACCTGCGGCGAGAGCCCACGGTCTCACCCGATGGCTGCGGGATAGGGTCGTCGCCGATCGCAAGCGGTACCGTTATTTCGCGGGCTGACGGCGTTCCAGAATGGATTGGAACAGATCGGCCTGGCGCTCGGCGGCAAGGCGAATGCGCTTCAATTGGCCGAGCATCGAGCCGAAGGCGGCAAGGGCGATGCCGATGCCGATGCCCGGAAGCGCCCATTGCAGCGCCCACATCACCGCCGGTGCGCCGAAGGACGGCAGGGTTACGGCAACGGCCGCGCCAGCCGATACCAGGATGACCAGAGCGCCGGCCACTTTCAGCAAAGTATCCATCACAATTCTCCATCCGTTTGGGGCGCACGATTTCGCGGCTTGCCGGTGCTGTCAAGGGTGTGTCAGCCGGCGGCCCTGTCACACCCCTGTAAAACACCGGCTCTAAGGCTCGGCGCCATCTTGAACCGAGGATATGCCGATGAAATCGTTTGTTTCCGTCGTTGCCGGCGCGCTTGTCGCTTCGCTGCTTTCCACCGCCGCCTTTGCCGAGAGCCTGGTGCTTTACACCAGCCAGCCGAACGAGGATGCGCAGGCGACGGTCGACGCCTTCAAGGCGGCCAATCCCAGTGTCGAGGTGGAGTGGGTGCGCGAAGGCACGACGAAGCTGATGGCCAAGCTGATGGCCGAGATCGAGGCCGGCAACCCGGTTGCCGACGTGCTTCTGATCGCCGACACCGTGACGATGCAGCGCCTGAAGGAAGCCGGCCAGCTGCTCGCCTACAAGTCGCCGGAAGCGGCCAACTACGACGCGGCGCTCTATGACGCCGACGGCGCCTATTACTCCACCAAGATGATCACCACCGGCATCATCTACAACACCTCGGCCTCGACGAAGCCTCAGGGTTGGCAGGATCTGGCGAAGGCCGACGCCAAAGGCCTGGTGACGATGCCGAGCCCGCTGACCTCGGGTGCGGCCCTCATCCACGCCCAGACGCTTGCCGGCATCGACGGCCTCGGCTGGGATTATTACAAGGCGCTGGCCGAAAACGGTGCCACGGCTGCCGGCGGCAATGGCGGCGTGCTGAAGGCGGTCGCCACCGGCGAGAAGGCCTACGGCATGATCGTCGACTTCATGGCGATCCGCGAGAAGGCCAAGGGCGCGCCGGTCGAGTTCGTCTTCCCGGCCGAGGGCGTTTCCGCCGTCACCGAGCCGGTCGGCATCCTGAAGACCGCCAAGAACCCTGACGCCGCCAAAAAATTCGTCGACTTCCTGATCTCGGTGGAGGGCCAGAAGACGGCGGTGAAGATGGGCTATATCCCGGCACGCAACGGCGTGGCGCTGCCCGAAGGTTATCCGGCGCGCGAGACGATCAAGGTTCTGCCGATCAATGCTGCTTCGGCCGTGAAGAATTCCGACGCCGACCTCAAGACCTTCTCCGGCATCTTCGGTACGAACTGATCGCCTGAATGTCCGAACAGGGTGAAACCATGCGCAGCCGGCACCGCTGGCTGCGCTTTCCCATTGCGGGGCTGCAGCGTCCGGGGCGGGTGAGGTCAAGCGAGCCAGGGTCGGGTCGCGCGAGACCGGGTGCTTCGCCCGCCGGCGAGCCGCGCTGGCTGGTGCCCTTCGTGCTCGCCTGCCTTTTCTTCCTCTGCGCGCTGCCGCTCATCAGCCTCGCCAAAGCCGGCTTTGCGGGAGTGATCAATGGCAATTCCATCGCTGTCTTGACCGAGCCTGCGACCTATGCGGCCATCCGCAACACTCTGGTGACGGCGACAGGCGGCATGCTGATCTCGCTTGTGATCGGCGCGCTCTTTGCCTTTGCCGTGGCGCTCACCGATGTCAGGGGCAAACTGTTTTTGAGTTTTGCCTTCATGTTGCCGATGATGATCCCGCCGCAGGTGACGGCCCTTGCCTGGGTGGAGATGACCGGGCCGGCAAGCCCGCTCCTGAAAACGCTGGGGATCGCACCGCCGCTCGGCAGCCCGCAGCCGCTCTATTCGCTGTTTGGCATCTCTCTGCTTCTCGGGGTGCAGCACGCGCCGCTGGTGTTCCTGGCGCTGAAGGCGGGGCTGGCTGCGTCGCCGCGCGACGGGGTGGAGGCGGCAAGACTTTCCGGCGCGTCGCCGTTTCGCGTCTTTCTCGATATCGTTGCGCCACTGGCCGCCCCCGGGCTGATCGCCGGTGCCGCAATCGCCTTCGTCTCCGGCGTCGGCAATTTCGGCATTCCGGCGATCCTCGGCATTCCCGCCGGGATTTCGGTGCTGCCGACGCTGATCTACACGCGGCTCGCGAGCTTCGGCACCGGCACCTTCGGCGAGATCGCGCTGCTCTCCAGCCTGATCGCTGTGATCGCGGCCGCCGGGCTGATCCTTCAACAGCGCGCGCTGGCGGGCAGGGACTACCGCATCATCGGCCTTTCCGGCGCCAGCGCCGCCTTTTCGCTCGGGCGCTTTCGTGTGGCTGTCGAACTGGCGCTTTCGGCGATCCTGTTTCTGGTGTTGGTAGCGCCGCTGGCGGCGCTGATCGCCAGCTCGCTGGTTCCGGCCTATGGCGTGCCGCTCAACCTTCAGACCGTCTCGCTGCGCGCCTATGAAGAAATTCTCTTTCGCCAGACGATGACGCTGAGCGCCTTTGGCAATTCGCTGTTCCTGGCGAGCACGGCGGCGCTCGGGCTGCTCGTCGTCGCGGTGCCGGCCGCCTATCTCATGAACCGGCGCAAGGGTGCGCTTTCAAGCACGATCGGCATCCTGATCGAGATTCCCTATGCGCTGCCCGGCATTGTTTTGGCGGTTGCTTTCATCCTCACCTTTGCAGCGCCGCTGCCGATCCTCAAGGTATCGCTCTACGGCACCATCTGGATCATCCTGATTGCGTATTTCTCCTCGTTCCTTGCCGTCAGCCTGAAGCCGGTTATGAGCGCCTTCCTGCAGATGGACCCATCGCTGGAGGAGGCGGCGCGGCTGTCGGGCGCCGGTTTCTTCCGACGCATGCGCGACGTCATCCTGCCGCTGGTGGCGCCGGCGGCGGGCGCTTCGATCATCCTCGTCTTTCTGATAGCCGCCAATGAGCTGACGGTTTCAGCCCTGCTGTGGTCGGCGGGTACGCAGACGCTGGGGGTGGCGATCTTCAACCTCGACGACAGCGGCTCATCCGATCTGGCGTCGGCGCTCTCGGTGCTGGTCGTCATCATGGTGATGGTACTGATGGCGGCGCTCGAGGCCCTTGCAAACTATCTACCGGAAGGCGTGCTGCCGTGGCGCAACTGATCCTCAATCACCTGACCAAGGATTTCGGCGGCGGTCGTCCTGCCGTCTCCGACGTGTCGCTGACGGTGCGCGAAGGCGGGTTTCTGGCGCTGCTTGGGCCATCTGGCTGCGGCAAGACCACGGTGCTGCGCATGATCGCCGGCTTCGAGCAGCCGACCGACGGCTCGATCGACTATGGCGAGCGCCGGCTATCGGATGCCTCGCGGGCGCTGCCGCCGGAAAAGCGCAACATGGCGATGGTGTTCCAGTCCTATGCGCTCTGGCCGCATATGACCGTGGCGGAAAATGTCGGCTATCCCCTGAAGGTGCGCGGCATTTCCGGCGAGACCTGGCGCAGCCGCGTCGGCGAGGCGCTGGCGCTGGTAAAACTCACCGATTATGCCGAGCGCCGACCTGCGGCCCTTTCCGGCGGACAGCGGCAGCGGGTGGCGCTGGCGCGCTGCCTGGTGACGTCGCCCGATGTGGTGCTGCTCGACGAGCCGCTCGCCAATCTCGACCAGCACCTGCGTAAATCGATGGAGGAGACCTTCCGCATCTTCCATGAGCGCTCCGGCGCAACGATGGTCTATGTGACGCACGACCAGTCGGAAGCGATGGCGCTGGCGACCGATGTTGCCGTGATGTCGGAGGGGCGGCTGGTGCAACTGGCGCCGCCGGCGGAAATCTATACCCGCCCGGAAGGCAGTGTTGTCGGCGGGCTGATCGGCCGCGGCTCGATCCTCAGGCTACCACTACCAGAGGGCGCGCCGAGGGCGCTGGAGTGGCCGATGCTCCGCCAGGCGATCGGCTCCACCGACAGCGGCCTTCGTCGCGACGTGCTGGTGCGGCCCGAGCATGTGCGGCTCACCGCCGACGGCATCGCGCTCGAGGTCAAGGCTTGCGTCTACGAGGGCGAACGCTTTGCGCTGACGCTGGCGCTGCCGGACGGGCAGGCACTGAAGGCCTATGGCGGCACGGCCATTCCTGTTGGACAGAAAGCGACCTTCGCGATTGCCAGCAGCTGGCGGCTTTGAGGGCATAGGATAAGCGCCGATCGCGACCGACGGTCGGCAGCATCTGCGCCGGGTCGACAGGCAGGCAGAAACATCAATCGCAACGCGGTCTGTCGAGCTCCACCTTGAACTGTCTTGGTCCGACCAGCCCCGGCTCTGCCGGCAGGCCGACGATGTGGGCGATGACGGTGCATTTGCCGGCGACCACCGTATAGCGGTCGCGCCCCTGGCTGATGATCTTGTCGATCGGATATTTCGGCACTGCTGCGGCAACGGCGCTGATGATCGCGGTCAGTTCGTTGGCGCGCTGATAGTTCGGCGCAAGGGCGGCATGGGAAGCGCCGGCGCCGAGAAGCGCGACAGCCGAAAGGGCCAGGGCTCTGATCTGCATGCGCGGCTCCTGTTTGCAGCAGCAGTCCACGGAGCCCGGCGGTGTTCAAGTCGGGTTACCTTTGCGCCTGGCGACTTTGACGCAGTCGGCTTGCGCAACCGCGGCTCGAAATAAACTATATAGTTAAATAAAACTGGTTGCTAAAAACAACTGGTATGGCATAGTGGCTGCATCACGACGGGGCGGCAATCATGCCGTGCGAGCCGATGGGAGGAAGCGATGAAACTTTATCAGGGCATGGGACCGAATTCGTACCGGGTGCGTATCTTCATGGCGGAGAAGGGCATCGAATTGCCGATGGTGGACGTCGATTTCGCCAAGGCGGAGCACAGGGGGCCCGAGTTCCTCGCGCTCAATTCGCTTGGCCAGATCCCGGTGCTGGAACTGGATGACGGCACCGTCATCACCGAGAGCGTCGCCATCTGCCGCTATCTCGAGGAGACGCACCGCGAACCGCAGCTTTTCGGCAGCGACGCCGTCAGCGGTGCCAAAGTGGAAATGTGGAACCGGCGGGCCGAGCTGGTGATTTTTGGCACCATCGGCAATGTCGCGCTGCATTCCGATGCTTTCTTCAAGGACCGCCTGAGGCAGTTTCCCGCCTTCGCCGAGACCGAGCGGCAGGCGGTGCCGAGGAAATGGGGTTGGCTCGACCGGGAGCTTGCCGATGGCCGGCCGTTCCTTGCCGGCGACAAGTTCTCGATCGCGGACATCACCGCCGGCGTCTGCGCCTGGCTTGGCGACGTCTTCGGCATGGAGGTGCCGGGAGATCTCAGGAATGTCCAGCGCTGGCTGGAAAGGGTGCGGGCGCGGCCGAGCTTTGAGGCTTAGACCGCCCGTCGAGGGACGGGGTTATCGCGGTGATCCGCCCCTCATCCCCCTGCCGGGACCTTCTCCCCGCTGGCGGGGAGAAGGGACTTTGCGGCACCCGCCGAGACGCATTCCGCAAGAGGGATGGAATTGGACGTGCGGAGAATTGGAGGGGGCCGCACGCTCGGTTCTCCCTCTCCCCGCACGCGGGGAGAGGGCTGGGGTGAGGGGCAAATCTGGCCGCCATTTGCAGTTCACGTTTGCCCCCGATTGGCACTTGTATTGGCCGATCCGCCCTGTCGACATAGAGTGGGAAGAGATGCGCCGCGCCGTTTCGGTCCATTGAAGCAAGAAGAGGGTGGCGCCGGCTCGATCCGAGGCAAATGGCGGTTGCCTATGTGGAAATGTAGCAAGTCATTGATAAAAAGAATTAATTTGGTCGCCACGACGAACTGGGCGAAGGACTGAAATCCCACTCGAACGGCAAATGACAAATCATGTGTGGAAAGTGGCATCAGCCTTTTCTCTTGCCTTCTCCGTGGCTTTTTTCAATTCCTAAAATAACAGCTGCCCGATTCGCCCCGATCCGTTGTTTTGGCGGCGTTCGCCCTAGGAGACAAAGCCATGAACGATTTCAAGAAGCCCACGATCACCGAAATGCGCCCGAAGATCACCGTCATCGGTGTCGGCGGCGGCGGCGGCAATGCCATCAACAACATGATCACCGAAGGGCTCCAGGGGGTCGATTTCATCGTGGCGAATACGGACGCCCAGGCACTGGCGATGTCGAAGGCGTCGCGGTTGATCCAGCTCGGTGCGCATGTGACCGAGGGCCTTGGTGCAGGTTCGCTGCCGGAAGTCGGGCGCGCGGCGGCGGAAGAATCGATCGACGAGATCATGGATCACCTCGGCGGCACGCATATGTGTTTCGTCACCGCCGGCATGGGCGGCGGCACCGGCACCGGTGCTGCGCCGGTGATCGCGGCGGCAGCCCGCAAGGCCGGCATCCTGACGGTCGGCGTCGTCACCAAGCCGTTCAGCTTCGAAGGCAAGCGCCGCATGCAGATGGCTGAAGAGGGTGTCGAGCGCCTGCGCGAAGCGGCCGACACCGTTATCGTCATCCCCAACCAGAACCTCTTCCGCATCGCCGACGCCAAGACCACCTTTGCCGATGCCTTCGTGATCGCCGACCGCGTGCTCTATTCCGGCGTCGGCTGCATCACCGACCTGATCGTCAAGGAAGGCCTGATCAACCTCGACTTCGCCGACGTGAAATCCGTCATGAAGGGCATGGGCCGGGCGATGATGGGTACCGGCGAGGCGACCGGCGAGGGCCGCGCGCTGATGGCGGCGGAAGCGGCGATCGCCAACCCGCTGCTCGACGAAGTGTCGATGCGCGGCGCCAAGGGCGTGCTGATCTCGATCTCCGGCGGCATGGACATGACGTTGTTCGAAGTCGACGAAGCGGCCACCCGCATTCGCGAGGAAGTCTATGACGAGGCCGACATCGTCGTCGGCTCGATCTTCGACCGCACGCTCGACGGCACCTTCCGCGTGTCGGTGGTGGCAACCGGCCTCGACAGCCAGCGCAACGCGGCAGACCCGGCAAGTGCTGCGGCGAACGCCGGCCAGCCCGGCCAGCCCGGCCAGGCGCCGACCCGCACGCTGCAGTAACGGCTCGGCCTCACGCGCTGCCAGGTTCCTGGCGGCATCGAAGCCTTCTGCCTTTCTTTGAAAATCCTCCCGTGCGATGACAGCCGCCCGGGGGGATTTTTCGTATGGACGAGACGGGCATGATGGACGCGGAACGAGACGGTCAGGCGGGTTTGCCCGACAACGACGCCACGGCCGCCCAGCGCGTGCGGGCGGTTCGCACGGCCGAAACGATCCTGAACGAGCGCTATCCAGGCGCGCTGTTTGCCATCGTTGCCGGCTCGATCCTGCGCGGCGAGGGCACGCCATCCTCCGATATCGATCTGGTGGTGCTGCACGAACACTTGAGCAATGCCTGGCGCGAGAGCTTCATCGCCGGCGGATTTCCGGTCGAGGCTTTCGTCCACGATTTCGAGACGCTGAACTGGTTTGTCGATCAGGATCTTGCCAGCGGCTATCCCGTGCTGCTCGACATGGTCGCAGGCGGAACAGTTGTCGGCCGGGACATCGATCGCGGCCTGGCCCTCCAGAACGAGGCAAAGGCCAGGCTTTCATGCGGGCCGGGTCCGCTCAAGGCGGAGCGGCGGGACATGCTTCGCTACCAGATCACCGACCTGCTTGACGACCTCAGGGATAGGCGGCCGACGGCGGAAATGCGGGCGATCGCCGCGGCCCTCCACCAGCCGCTATGCGACCTGGCGCTGCTCGGGCGCGGCCACTGGTCGGGCAAGGGCAAATGGCTGCCGCGGCTCCTCCAGCGTCTTGACCCCGCGCTGGCGCAGCGCTTCGACGACGCTTTCCGGTTGGCTGGCGAGGCGCAGCCAGATGTGCTGGTGACTCTGGCGCAGGACGAGCTCGAGCGCCAGGGTGGGCCGCTGTTTGACGGTGATCGCCGCGATGCGCCGCAGACTGCACGGCGGCAGGGTGGGCTTTCGGGCTAGAGCATCTCCAGGAAAAGTGCGAAGCGGTTTTCCGCCAGGAAATGCCGTGGCACGGCGCGCCGCGATTTCCAGGGTGCGCTTCAAGCTCGTGTATTAGCAGCATGTCGCTGCGCACGTTTGCGCGACAAGCGTTATGTCTCGGCGGCGGCCGCTTCGGGATCGATCGGCTTTTTCGCCAGCCTCGCATTCGCCGCAGCCACATCGGCGTCGCTCAGGCCACCGGGGCCGGAGCGCACGGTGACGGCATTGGAGGCGAGGCTGAGGCCGGCCTCGCGCAGCGCGGGCAGCAGCCGTTTCATCGCCTCGCGCTGCAGGATGCTGGGGTTGCCCGGCCGGGCGGTGAATTTCAGCCGCACGACCAGCGAGTTTTCGGTGACGTCCTGGATGCCCTGCATCTTCAAGGGTACCAGGAACTCCGGCCCGAACTCCTCGTCCTCCAGCATGGCAAGGCCAACCTTCTTGATGGTCTTGCGGATTATTTCCGGATCGTCCTCGCGCTCGAATTTCAGCTCGAACTTCACCGTGCTCCAGTCGCGGCTGTAGTTGGTGACGGCCTGAAGCTGGCCATAGGGAATGGTGTGGATCTGGCCGTTCTGGTGGCGCAGGCGCAGCGAGCGGAGCGAAATGCGCTCGACCGTTCCCTTGAGCTTGCCGGTGTCGACATATTCGCCGACGCGAAATGCGTCGTCGGCGATGAAGAAGATGCCGGATACCACATCCTTGACCAGCGTCTGCGAGCCGAAGGAAAGCGCCAGGCCAAGCACGCCGAAGCCGGCAAGCAGCGGCGCGATGTTAATGCCGAGCGCCGAAAGCACGACGAGGCTGGTGACGGCGAAGATACCGCCGAAGACGAGATTGCGGATCAGCGGCAGGATGGTCGAAAGCCGGCTTGTCTGATGGATCTGCGCCTCCTCCTCGGTCTCGCCGGGCATGGAGACGCGGGCGGTGGGCGCAAAGGCCTCAAAACTGCGCCAGAGGAAGCTGCAGATCACCCAGCTGGCGACGACGGCAAGGCTGACGCGCTCTAGAATGACGATCCAGTCGACGGCGGCGGTGGTATCGCCCTGGATCATGATCGGCCTCCACAGCACGATGATGATATGCAGCCCGATCAGCCACACGGCGCCGGCAAGGGCGGTCTGCACGCTGCCGGCGATGGCCAGGTGCAGCGGCGAGGAGGCGGGCGTGCGCCGGCGATCGGCGGCCGCACCCGCCAGCGAATGGATGCCGAAGGCGAGGATGGGAAGGCCGAGCAGGATGACCTGCGTCGTGCCGCCGGCAAAGCTCCACTGAGCGCTGTTGGGGCTGCCGGCGACGATGCAGCCCATGAGCCAGAGCGTCAGCGCACTCAGCGCATAGAACTCGGGAACGACGAATGCGATGGCGCGGCGGACGGCGCCGGGCGCTTCGCCGGCAAAGAGATTGCGGATATCGGTGCGGCCGGCGATGAACCAGTAGAGCTTCAGGAACGTCACTGCGGTGACGCCGATCAGAAACCAGCCCTCGATGGCGGCGGGCTCCAGGGCACGCTCGTTGGCGAAGCGCACGCTGGCGCCGACGACGGCACCGATGGCGCCATAGGCAACCAGCATGGCGAAATGGAAGCGTGGCCGGGCGATGGGCAGCAACCGCGTCTGCGGCCGCGACGGGGCGAAGAGAAAGCGGCCGCAGACCGCATAGGCGGCCGTGGTGACGGCGACGGTTACCAGCGCGCGGGCCAGCTCTTGCGAGGCAGTGCCGGCGGTGAGGAAGAACCTTAGCATCGCATGCGCGACGCCTGCGAAGATGACGAGATGGATGATGTCGAGACCCAGCCGCACCAGCGAAGCGCGCACGCGGTGCAGCACGTCGACGATGGCGAAATGGCTGCCGATGAGGCGGTGGAAGACAAAGCCGAGCAGGCCGGCGGCGGCGAGGCCGGCAAGAATGGCCGCCAGCGCCACCGAGGTGACCGAAAGGATAGACCGTCCCTCGGCGCGCACGCTGGCTGCGACATCGCCCATGACGGCAGCGATGGCCGAGGTGCCATTCAGGCCCATCTGCAGGCCATTGACGAAGCGAGCCGATAGTCCCTCGAGCGCGTCGTCGGCCGCGGGCGACTGGGGCTGAGGCGTTGTGGCGGCGGCTGTGGTGGCGTCGATCGGTGCCTTTGGTGCGGTGTCCGGCGCATCGCGCCATTCGACGGTGACCGGCCGGCCGGAAGCGGCTGCTGCCCGCAGCGTGCTTTCGATCTCCTCGCTTGGCTGACCATGGGTGAGAACGACGGTCACGGGGGCCGGCGGCGTCTGCGCCCGGGCGTAGAGCGGCGGAAGGAGCATGACGAGAAGGGCGAGCAGCGCAGGCAGGCGAGGCGACGTGGGCAGGAAAGACGCCATGAAATCCATCCGTGAAGCGCCGGGGCGTTGGATGCCGCAGCAGGTCGAACGGCCGCCCGCTCCGGTCGATCTTCCGTCGGCGGAGCAGGGCGGCTCGTTTATGAGGCTATTGTGAAATTTCTGTCCTGTCGACGGGCGGCGCCAGCACCGCCCTTTGCCGGTCACTTCGTGGTGTAGCCGCCATTGACGAGGATGGTCTGGCCGGTCATCCACCAGCCGTCGGAGACGAGGAAGCGGATGAAAGGCACGATGTCCTCGATATCGGTAAGGCCTGTGGTCGAGAACTTCGACAGCGCGGAAGCAGTCTTGTGATAGGCAACGGCATCGGCGCCTTCGGCAGGATAGAAGAAGGGCGTATCCATCGGCCCCGGGCCGATCGCCGTCACCGAGATGCCGCGATCGCCGAATTCCTTGGCGGCGGCGCGGGTGAAGTGTTCAACCGGCGCCTTGGTGCCGGCATAGGCGGCGTAAAACGGCGTGAAGGCGCCGAGCAGCGAGGTGACCAGCGTGCAGACCTTGCCGTTGTCGCTGACATTTTTGCCGGCTTCCTTCAGGAAGAAGAAGGCGGACTTGGAATTGACCGCGGTCATCTCGTCATACTCGGCCTCGGTGATGTCGACGAGCGGCTTCTTCACCACCTTGCCGACCGTGTTGACGGCGATATCGATGCCACCGAGCGCGGCCTTGGCATCGGCAAACAGCTTTTCCACCGCGCTGGCGCCGGTCAGGTCGGCCTGGAAGGCGAAGGCATTGGCACCAGCCGCCTTGATCGCAGCCACGGTCTCCTCGGAGGGGGCCTTAGTTGCGGCGCTGTTGTAATGGATGGCGACGGCGCGGGCGCCCTGTTCGGCAAAATCGCGCGCCAACAAACCGCCGAGGTTTTTCGCGCCGCCGGCGATGAGAACGGATTTACCTCTGATGCTGTGATCGGTCATGGCCAGAACCTTTTCGGTGCTTGAAGGCCGCCCGCTGCGGCCGTCTTTCCACCCGAAGCATATCGTCGGCATCTCTGTTATAAAGCCGCCGTCCGTGACATAACCTGTCAGGAATCTCGAACAATAAGCGGCTGACCATGGACCGGATCGAGCTTTTTCGCATTTTCACACGCGTCGTCGACTGCGCCAGCTTCACTCGCGCCGCCGACACGCTGGATATGCCGCGCTCGTCGGTGTCGGCGGCGGTGCAGGCGCTGGAAACCCGGGTGGGCACGCGGCTCCTGCATCGCACCACCCGCAAGGTTTCGCCGACCCAGGATGGGGCGGCCTTCTACGAGCGCTGCATGCGGCTGATCGCCGATGTCGACGAGACGGAAAACCTGTTTCGCCAGGGAGAGGACTGGCCGACCGGCCGGCTGCGCGTCGAGCTGCCGAGCCGGATCGGCCGGCTGATCGTCGCCCTGAACTCGCCAGCTTCCTCGAGCGATATCCCGGTATCGACGTCGACCTTGGCATGACCGACCGGGCGGTGAACCTGATCGAGGAAAGCGTCGATTGCGCGTTGCGGGTCGGGCCGCGCAGTGATTCCGCCCTGATCGCCCGGCCGATCGGTAACCTCAAGCTCGTCAATGTCGCAAGCCCGGCTATCTCACGCGCTATGGCACGCCCGAAAAACCGGAAGACCTGGCCCGGCATTTCGCCGTCAACTACGCGTCGCCCTCAACCGGCCGGGTGGAGGAGTGGGAGTGGATCGAAGGTGGCGAGACACGGACCGTGGCGATGGCCGGCCGCGTTACCGTCAACAGCGCCGAGGGCAGCATCGCCTGCTGCCTGGCGGATCTCGGCCTCATCCAGATCCCGGCCTATGACGTCAAGGCGCATCTGCAGGCCGGAGACCTCGTCGAGGTCATGCCCGGCCATTGCGCCGAGCCGATGCCGCTGGCGCTGCTCTACCCGCACCGCCAGCATCTTTCCCGTCGCTTCCAGGTGTTTGCCGAGTGGCTGGAGGGATTGATGCGGCCGTTGCTCGCCACCTGATGGGGTGCGTGGCGGCGAAGGCGGGCAGCCGCTGATTGCAAGGGTGGCGAGGCGCGTCGCGGGTTTTGCGGACAAGAGGAGGCGTCCGGTGCGGCGATGGCCCTTACTCATTCGGGCTTCGGACTGTCATGGATGGCCGATCCGCGCCTCTGCCTGGTGCCGGTTTCCAAGTGCCTCATGCCAGCGGATGACGTCAGATAATGCGGGGTGACCGCCGCCCGCGGATGGGGCAATATCAGCGATTACTCTTGTCATCCCCAGCGCGGTGCCTCACCGACAGTGGGCTTTCGCGCGGAGGCATTGTAAGAGCCTGCCGCGTCCAAACGGAGTTCGATCGTGAGCGTTGCCTTCACCAAGGAAGAAAGTGCCGAAACCGCGGCGGAAACCCTTTTGCCCGACCGCCCGGTTTCGCCGCATCCCAACCTTGTCACCGAAGCGGGCCTCAAGGTGCTGGAGCAGCAGCAGCGCGAAGCGCGCGCGGCCTATGATGCGACCAGCGGGATCGAAGACGTCAACGAGCGCCGGCGGCAGGCGGCCGGCCCCTTGCGCGACCTGCGCTATCTTGCCGAACGGCTGCGCACCGCCCAGCTCGTCGCCGCCCCGACCTCGACTGACATCGTCGCCTTCGGCAGCACCGTCACCTTCAGCCGCGACGACGGCCGGGTGCAGACCTATCGCATCGTCGGCGAGGACGAGGCGGACCCGAAGGCCGGATCGATTTCCTACGTTTCCCCGGTGGCCCGGATCCTCATGGGCAAGGGGGTCGGCGATGTGGCTGCCATGGGCGGACACGAGCTGGATATTACGGGGATTTCATAGGGCGGGCGATTTGTCCGACGGCCATTTCCTCTCGATGCAACGGCGTCAGTCGGGCATTCTTGTGAATGTTCATTCGGTGCGATCCTGGAAAACTGAGGTGTGGTAACTCCAGTCTCCTAAATCTGCTCCAAATGGACAACCTCCTGAAAGTTCACAGCTAGAGGCGCTGGCTTGGCTGCTACTGGCCCGGGATGGGACGATGGCTATCAATCACGGCTATCGTGGAAAGAGAATTCGATATTATATTCAATCAACAAAGGCTTCGAAACAAACTGGTTTTGCCATGGCGCAAGAAAAACCTACAGTCATGCGGCGCACGGTCGTGCTCATCAAGATCGTATGGTCAGTGTCGATCATCGTCGCAGCGACAGCGGTGGGAGCTTCGACTGGCTGGGAGAACCATGGACTTGTCGGAGCGCTAGCTCTTGGATTCGTTGGCCTCTTTGTTGGCGGCTTCCTAAGTTCGCCTTCGCTGCTTTTGCAACTGATAACTTAATATCTCGCCGACGTTGAGCCACTTCACATCGGGGGTGTTTTTCAACGGTATCGGCCAAAAGCTGCCGCTGCCTTTCACCCGGCTACTCGACGGTCGGGGGCGAGCCACGCCGGGTCGTGAGCGGTTGAGTCAGTATCAAGAGCGCAATCTGTGTGGTAGTATTCCGCCACATCCGGAAGACTGATCCAAGCGGCGCATCAATGACGCCGTCCGGTTGCTCGCATTCGCTGCAATCACTGCCGTCACGTCGTCCTGCTCAGAAGCGTCATCGCTGAAATAATCAAGGTGCCGATTCTGAAAGCTCCGCCGATGTTGCCGGCCGTGCCCAAGGCGACCAAGGGCACAGTCCTACGTCTCTACAGTCCGATCGAACCTTTCTTCAGTATGGAATGGCCGCCGAGCGAGATCGAAATGGTGCAGTGCGCGTCCGCCCTCGGACGGAGCTGCCACGAGGGGAGGGTGTTGACATGCGTAGCATGAAATCGACCGCGATTGCATCGACCGCCATCATCACAATCCTGATGGGGTTTGGTGCGGCGAGCGCACAACAGATCACCGGCACACCGGGCAACCCGGATGCCACGACGACGGTCGACGGGCGATATCTCCCCAACCCCCCGCCGACATTCGGTGGTGCGATCGGGCTCAGCGCGAAAGACTCGAAGCCCTATTGGCCGCCGCAGATCGTGCCCCCAAAAGGCGCGCCGAACATCCTTTTGATCATGACCGACGACGCGGGCTACGGTGTCCCTGGTACCTTCGGCGGTGTTGTCCCCACGCCTGCATTGGACCGGATCGCGCAGGCGGGGCTCCGCTACACCCAGTTCAACTCGACGGCGCTCTGCTCGCCCTCGCGCGCGGCTCTGATTACCGGCCGCAATCATCACTCCGTGGGTTTCGGTGTGATCTCCGAGCAGGCCACCGGTTATCCAGGTTATGATTCCATCCTCGGTCTCGATAACGCCAGCGTCGGTGAAATCCTGAAAGACAACGGCTATGCGACGTCCTGGTTCGGCAAGAACCACAACACGCCGAGCTATCAGTACAGCTTGGCGGGCCCCTACGACCAATGGCCCTCTGGGATGGGTTTCGAATACTTCTATGGCTTCATGGGCGGCGAGACCGACCAGTGGACACCCTACCTGTTCCGCGATCACACACAGATTTTTCCATGGATCGGAAAGCCCGGCTACAACCTCACGACTGACATGGCGGATGAGGCGATCGGCTACATGCGACAACTCAGCGTCGTTGCGCCTGATAAGCCGTTCTTCCTCTATTACGTGCCGGGCGGCACCCACGCCCCCCATCATCCAACCCAGGAATGGGTCGATAAGTTCAAGGGCAAGTTCGACATGGGCTGGAATGCCATGCGCGACCAGATATTCGCCAATCAGAAGAAGCTGGGCGTCATTCCGGCGAACGCCCAACTGACGCCGTGGCCCAACGATCTGCCCAAGTGGGATACGCTCGACGCCGACAGCAAGAAGCTCTTCGCGCGCCAGGCGGAAGTCTATGCCGCCTATGTGGCCTACACCGACAATGAGATCGGACGGGTGATCCAGGCGGTGGACGATTTGGGCAAGCTCGACAATACGCTCGTCATCTACATCGAAGGCGACAATGGTACCAGTGCCGAAGGTTCCACCGTTGGCACGCCGTTCGACCTGGCCGCGATCGAAGGCATCAATGTTCCGGTCAAGGAACAGTTGAAATATTACGATGTCTGGGGTTCGGACAAGACCCAGCCGCACATGTCGGTGGCGTGGTCCTGGGCCTTCGACACCCCATTCAAGTGGACGAAGCAGGTGGCATCGCACTTTGGCGGCACCCGGCAAGGCATGGCCATGGCCTGGCCGGCCCGTATCAAGGATGCCGGTGGAATCCGCACACAATTCCACCATTTGATCGACATCGTCCCGACGATCCTCGAGGCGACCGGCATTCAGGCTCCCGTGATGGTCAACGGCGTGGCGCAGAAGCCGATTGAAGGCGTTTCCATGGCCTATAGCTGGGACAAGGAGAACGCCAATACTGCGTCTCGGCGTACGACGCAGTATTTCGAAATGCTGGCCAACCGCGCCATCTACCACGACGGCTGGATGGCATCCACAACGCCGCCGCTTGCGCCGTGGTTGCTCGGTTTGGGTAAGATGCCCGAAGTGGTCAATGGCTACACCTGGGAACTCTACAATCTCAACGAGGACTATTCGCAGAACAACGACCTCGCGGCCAAGATGCCTGACAAGCTTCAGGAGTTGAAGGAACTGTTCCTCGTCGAGGCAGCGAAGTATGGTGTGTTTCCGCTCGACAACGACTTTCTCCAGCGCGTTCTCGCACCCCGCCCGAGTGCCACGGCCGGAAAAACCTTGTTTACGTACTCAGGCGAAATATCCGGTCTTCCATCCGGAAACGCGCCCGACATCGTCAATAAAAGCTACACTGTCACGGCTGAGGTAGACGTGCCGCAAGGCGGCGGCGATGGCATGCTGGTCACCCAAGGCGGTCGCTTCGGCGGGTACGGGCTCTACCTGCTGAAGGGCAAGCCGGTCTTCCTTTACAACCTTCTGGCACTGGAAAAATTCCGTTGGGAAGGCCAGGACGCGCTCACTCCGGGCAAGCATACCATCGTCTTTACCTTCAAATACGATGGTGGCGGCCCCGGCAAGGGCGGCAGCGGAGTCCTGAACGTCGACGGCAAAGAAGTCGCCAGTCAAAAGGTCGCAAACACCGTGCCCTTCCTCATGACGATTGACGAGACCTTCGATGTCGGCGTCGATACCCGCACTGGCGTCGAGGACGGGGATTACCAGGTGCCATTTCAGTTCACGGGAACCATCGACAAGCTGTCGGTGCAACTGAACTAAGCAAGGGCCGGTTCGTCCGTCTGCGCCCCAAGAGGCGTCTCGTACATCCGTGCCGGCAGGGAGGATGAAATGACAGATGTTCAATTTAGTGGGCTTCAGGGCGAAACGGTCACCCTTTCAACCGACCTTTTGGAGATGTTGGGAACTCGGTGTCGCGGGAACGTGTGTTTGGCCGGCCAGGCTGGTTACGACGAGGCCAGGACAATCTGGAACGCCATGATCGATCGGCGGCCTGGGGCTGTGGTGCGCTGCCATGGCGCAGGAGATGTCGTAAAGGCGGTGCAGTTTGCCCGCGACAACGGATTGCTCCTCTCTGTACGCGGTGGCGGTCACAACATATCCGGCAATGCCGTCTGCGAAGGCGGACTTTTGATCGATCTTTCGCCGATGCGTTCTGTCCGGGTCGATGACAAGGCACGCACCGCGAGGGTCGAGCCTGGCGCGACGCTCGGAGAGTTCGACAAAGAGGCGCAGGCGTTCGGTCTTGCCACCCCGCTCGGTATCAACTCAACCACAGGGGTGGCCGGTCTCACGCTTGGGGGTGGTTTCGGGTGGCTCAGTCGCAAATACGGATTCACGGTAGACAATCTGATTTCGGCCGATGTGGTGACCGCCGACGGCGAGCTTGTCCATGCAAACACAACGGAAAATCCGGACCTATTCTGGGCTCTTCGCGGCGGCGGTGGAAATTTTGGCGTGGTCACGTCGTTCGAGTTCAAGCTGCATCCGGTCGGTCCCGATCTGGTATCCGGGCTGATCGTTCATCCGTTTGCCCACGCCCGTGAACTTCTTGCGGGGTATCGCCGCGTGGCGGCCGCTGCGTCCGACGATCTTACCATTTGGGTGGTCCTGCGTAAGGCGCCGCCATTGCCGTTCCTGCCCGAAGAGGTGCACGGCAAGGAAATCCTCGTCTTCGCCGTCTGCTATGCCGGTGAGCCGAGCAGAGCCGAGGAGGCACTTGAACCACTGCGTTCGCTTGGCGAACCGATCGCCGACGTCGTCGGCGTGCAGCCATATTCCGCATGGCAGACGGCATTCGATCCGCTTCTCACGCCAGGGGCATTCAACTATTGGAAGTCGCACAATTTCACGGCCCTGAGCGACGGGTTGTTTGAGATCCTGAGCGAACATATAGGGACGTTGCCGACTGATGAATGTGAAATCTTCATCGGGCAGCTCGGTGGTGCCAGCAGCCGCGTGGCACCCGACGCGACCGCCTATCCGCATCGCGAGGCCAAGTTTGTCATGAACGTTCACACCAGGTGGCGTGACCAGGCCGACGAACAACCCTCCATCGATTGGGCGCGGGCAATCTTTGCCGCGGCTGCGCCACATGCGACAGGTGGCGTCTACGTCAACTTCATGCCGGAGGATGAAACCGAAAGGGTCGCCCAGGCCTATGGTGGCAACCATGCACGGCTGGCGGCGCTTAAAGCCAAGTACGATCCTGGCAATCTCTTCCGGCTCAACCAGAATATCCAGCCAGAACGAAAATCGGGCTAACGCGGCAAAAGCTTTCATGCAGCGAGGAATTCGCGCGGTGCCTAGGAACGCCAACGTGCCGGCGCTCGGCACGTTGGCCATGCGCCCACCGCCGTCAGGCTTGGGACCGCGAATAGACCAGCTCGACACCGGCGCGGAAACAACGCTGGGCCATGGCTGCTGCATCAAGCAGCGGGCAGAAATCCATCCGCTTCATTTGCTGTATTCCGGCGGTTTCTCATGGGGTCGCCTTTGTCGGCACGAAAAAACTCTTGGTTTTCGCCTTCACGGTGGTCTTCGGTTGTTTCGAAGACACGCAGGCGTGTGCTTTCCACATCACTGACCGTTCGCTGGACAACAAGCGTTGGGGGCCACTCAGGAGAGGCTCCCGCACCTGCCGGGAAATCGCCCTCGACATTTGCGCTTCAATGCCTAATCTCCGCGGCAATTCAGTTATGGAATTGCTTGATGTCCCTTCGACTTGCCACCTTCAATATTGAAAATCTCATGAGCCGCTTCGATTTTTCCGGCTTCCGCAATCAGCTCAAGCAGGACCGGGTGCTCAGACTCTTCGAGGTGAAGAGCGAGGCGGAGTATCAGCGGCTGGAGGAGGCGCGGACGATCGCGCATACGGATGATACGCGGCAGATGTCGGCGCTGGCGATTGCCGATTGCGATGCGGATATTCTGTGTTTGCAGGAGGCCGACAACATGGCGTCGCTGCAGGCGTTTGAGTACAACTATCTCTTCCGCATGGTCGGCAACGGCTATCGCCAGAAATACCTGATCGAGGGCAATGATTCGCGCGGGATCGACGTGGCGGTGCTGATGCGCGAGGAAACGCGCGATGGCCAGCCGATCGAGTGCCTCGAGGTGAAGAGCCATGCGGGGCTGACCTATGCGGATCTCGATATCTTCAACGATGCGCTCGCTGCCTCCAGCCGGCCGAACGACCGGATCTTCAAGCGTGATTGCCTGGAACTGGACCTGCGGATCGGCGGGCGGCCGCTGACGCTTTATGTCGTGCATTTCAAATCCATGGGGCCGGCACGCGACGGGCTCGACGGGCGCCAGGCGACGATGCCGGTGCGGGTGGCCGAGGCCAAGGCCGTGCGCCATATCATCGAAAGCCGCTTTGGTCGCGGGCATACGGCTGACAAGATGTTCGCGATCTGCGGCGACATGAATGATTATCAGGAGAAGGTCGACATCCTTGGCGACCGGCGCAACGGCTACGAGTTCGTGCCGCGCGAGGAGGAGGAAAGCGCGCTCGATGTGCTGACTGCAGACGGTTTTGTCGAAAACCCGATGCTGCGCCGGCCGGTGCTCGACCGCTGGACGCTGTTTCACAGCCGCGGGCCGCAGGAGCGGCACCTCTGCCAGCTCGACTATATCTGGCTGTCGCCGGCGCTCGCGCAGCGCAATGCAGCCCAAGTGCCGGAAATCATCCGCGGCGGCCAGCCCTTCCGCACGATCTTTCCGCCGGGGCAGGAGGTGGAGCGCTATCCGCGCACCGGCTGGGACCGGCCGAAGGCATCGGACCATTGCCCCGTGGCCATGACACTGGACGTGTGACGATGGATACTCTCGAAAGCAACCTTGCCCACTGGCCCGAAGAAGGCGAGATCCTGCCGATCTCAGGCGTCGATATCCGGGTGAAGGAGGGCCCGCATCCCTTCCATCTCGATCAGGTGGATACCGCGCAGGAAAACTGGCGGGCGGAGATCGCCGCTAACCCGCATCTCTTCGACGGGCAGATGGTGCTGCAGCGGGCGCTCCGGATCGAGGACGGCCGCGTGGTCGGCGAGGGGCATGTGGTGCCCTATTCGACCTTTCTGTGGTGGCGCAAGACCCGCGCGGACGCCGCCTTCCACCTGTTCGCCATGCCGGTGATCGTGTCGTCCGATGGTGCCCTGATCCTGGTGCGCATGGGATCGCACACGGCCAATCCGGCCCGGGTCTACAGCCCCTCGGGCTCGCTGGAGCCTGATGACGTGGTCGACGGCCGCTGCGACATTCCAGGCAATATCCGCCGCGAGGCGCTGGAGGAAACCGGCATCGACCTCGATGCCGCGACTGCCGAACCCGGCTATCACGTGCTGCACATGGGGCGGGCGGTGACGGTGTTCCGGCTCTACCGGGTGGCGGAAACGGCGGAAGCGCTGGTTGCAAGGGTGGCCGCCCATATCGCCGGCGATCCCGAGCCGGAGATCGACGAGGCGATCGCCATCTGGGGGCCGGATCCGGGTGCGCACAACTATCCGCCGTTCATTTTGCCGATCCTCACCTGGCTGTTTGACGGAAAGCGGTGACGATGTCTCGGGGGCATGGCCATTGCGCTGTGCGGCGGCGGAGCGCGTCGTCTTTGAGATGTGGTCAACCGGTGCGCGGAGCGGCCCTGTTCGTCGGCAGGCGGCGAACGGCGGCGCTATCCATGGGCGGCGCGCGGCTGCTTGGCGTATGCCGGAAAATGGCAGGGGCTGATTCAAACGGTCGGCGTTGGCTTTTCGGCGAACGATCGGCGCAACCGTCAACCGTGCGGAATTGAGACGCTCACAGCGATCGACCCAAGACTTCCATTCTGTGCTGCTTTGTCCCGATGGGGACCGGCCCTGCGGTGCGCACCATCTCGAAGCCCTGGCCTTCCCAGAAGCGAAGGCCCTGTTCATTCTCTGCGAAGACGGCGAGCTCCACGCGGTCCGCGCCTTGTGTCTTCAGCCAGCTGAAGAAGTCGTCGCAGAGTGTTTTCGCCGCGCCGTGCCGGCGAAAGGCCGGATCGATCATCAGCAAGGCGATCCACCAGGACTTCTCCTGCGGATAATTGCGGTCGCAGGCGAGCATGCCGATGAGGTTCCCGGCGCCCGATTTCAATCCGAAGACGAACTTGTCGGCCTCGGTTCTGCCCGGCGGAAAGCTTTGAAATTCTTCGATCGCCACGGTTGCATCCGGTGGATGGCCGCGCTCCAAAACCACATAGTCCTGACAGTTCTGGTAAAGCGGCATCAGTCGCGGTGCATCCGCTTCAATCAGCCCTTCGATCTCAAAACCGGAGAGCGAGATCGGGAATGTCGTGGTCTTATCCATGGCCGGCACATTACATGGCAAAGCTATCGGTACAATCCGCATTGTGGCGGTGCGGCGGCGCCTGCACATCGGTCGTCAGGGAGGACACGGCGTCACGGTCGATAATGTCGATCGTGCCTCTTTTTGGCGTTTCGGACCCAATGCCGAAGAATGATCGTGGCTAGGCAGGCGGCTGCGGCCGGATAGATCGCGGGCCACTGGAACAGCAGTGCGACGATGGCACCCACGTAGCTGGCGAATGCACAATAGATGACGATGGAAAACGACCCGGCATAAAACGAGGTGATGCGGCGATAGTCCTGCAGGAATTCCGCCAATCCCCTGGCGAACGGCGACAAAAGCCCCCGAGACGGTGGGCGTTCGACGCCGCGCCGCGCCTCCATCTCCCTGAGCTTGTTGAGTAGCCGCTTTGTTGTGCTGGGCATTTGTCGATGTTGATGGGCGTCGTGACAGGATTTCATCCGAGATTATCGCAAGAGCAGTTTCGGCAAGGTAAAGGCAACTCTTCCGCGTAGCCGCATTCAATGCGTATCCGACCCCGATGGTGCCCAATGGTCGGGCGTTGGCTCGGATCACCAAAATCCTATAGCCGTAAAGCATGAAGACACTCGCTTGCCTCATCCTATCCGCCGCATTGGCGTTTGCTTCCAGCCTGATCATCGCGGGGTTGTTTCTACCCGTCTACGGCATTTTCGAGGGCGGGACGCACAACTGCCTGAATGACGGTTTGCGGGCGTGTGTCTCCATCATCCCGCTGAGCGCGCTGATTTACGGACCGTTGTTTGTCTTCGCCGGCGTCGTGGTCGGGACGCCCATTTTCATGACGATGCTCGCATCGCGCGGTTGATTGCTGTGGTTGGGTGCGCAGATATGCAGTCAGCAGCGCTCGCCAGATGCGGGGTCCGGGCTGGTGGGCATGATGTCGCGTTGCTGGTGCAGCGCCGCTGGCAGGGGCGCGAGACGGAAGGCCGACATGTGCCGACCCATCCGCACGCCGGCGTCAGGCCTCGATCTTGCGCGCTATTGCGATCTTCGGGTTGCGGAAGCCCATGGCGATCCAGGCCCAGAGAAGCTTGGCGTAGAAGGATACGGTGTGGGTCTTCAGGTTGGGGATGTCCTTGGGCAGCCAGGAAGCGTCGGGCAGGTCGCCGACCATGGTGCGCAGCTCGGCCTTCGGCCGCGTCTCGGCCGGCCAGAGGTGCAGATAGAGGCTGAGCCAGTGCGCGCCCTTCATTTCCAAAAACATCGGCGTGTTGCAGCAGGTGGCGACGACGCGGCGTGAGCCCGCACCCTCTGACAGCCGGAATTCGCTGAGGTTCTCCTCGCCGGAGACAATCGTGATCCGGTCCTTGCGGTATTCGGCGCTGGGGGTGGCCTCATAGGAAGTCAGGATGTTGCGGGCGCCGGGCAGGGCGCCAAGGCGGGCGGCGGCCGCCCTGCAGCTGTCGCAAAGGCATTCGGAAACAAGGATCGGCGCTCCCTGCACTTTCAGCCGTGTCTGTCCGCAGGCGCATCCGATATGGGTGGTATCGCTCATGTCGCATCCTCCTCAAGTGACGTGAAACAGGTGCCGGATGTACCGGTCGAGATGGTCGAGGCTTTCGCGCGCAAGCTCGGGGTCGTTGCCGGCCTTGGCGAGCACGAAGCCGCCCTGGATGACGGCCTGCGTGTGCCGGGCCAGGCTTTCGGCCGTCCAGGCGTCGACAATGCCGCGGTCGCTGCGTGCGGCCTCGATGTCGGCTTCGAGCGTGGCGGTATGACCGAAGATGCTGCGGGCGCAAGCCTCGCGAATGTCGGGCGCGCTGGCATAGACCTCCTGCGCCAGCGTGCCGACCAGACAGGTGAACTCGGTGATTTCACCGAGGATGATCGCCTTGCGGAAGGCGACGTAGGCGAGAACGCGCGCCAGCGGATCGGGCGGTCCGTGATAGGGGGCGGCGGCGAAAAAGTCGGTCGTCGTTTCCGCCCAGTAATCGGCCGCAGCGACGCCGAGCGCGTCCTTGCTGGCGAAATGGTGGAAGAACGCGCCCTTGGTGACGTCAGCCGCACGGCAGAGGTCGTCGACGCTGGTGGCCGCAAAGCCTTTTGCGCGAATGACATCGCGCGCCGCATCGAGAAGCCGGATCCGTGCGTTGCCGCGTTCGGGTGATTGCTTTGTTGGTCTGGGCATTTAACCAACATACCATACGGTCGGTATGTGTCAATGGCGGGATTTTTTGGTAACTGGGCGATAGGAGCGATCCCGAGCGGCTATGAGGGTGATTTTCGTGTCATTGCATTGACGAAGGCCGGAATGGGACGCGACACGGGGTACCTCACGGGCCCGGATCATGATGGGCAAATGCCTGAATTTATTCAAGGAATTGCGCGCGCTATTTAACGCAACGCAACATCTCCATGCGGCCCCGGTTTTGGCGCAACGCGCCATAACGGTTTGGCGCCGGAGCGATGGCGAAGGGCGGGTAATGCGAGGGGATGGTCGCGACCATCAGTCGGCGGCAGTGTCGGCGATGGGAAGCCCAAGGTCCTGCCATTGCTCGCGCGGGATGGCATCGCCGACCTTGAAGTCGAAGCCGACCACTGTCGTTCGATCCGGCGTGACCGAGCAGGAATAGGCGATGCGCCACCATTGCCGTTTGCTGCGAAACGCTCCGCCATTGGTCTTCAGCGTTTCCCCGGAGAACTTCACGCCCGACAGGGCATAGGCGACGAGGTAATCCGGATCGAGGTCGGCCTTCCAGCGGTGGACCTGTTCCATCGCTTCGAGATTGCAGAGCTGCACCACGCGCTCTTCGGGCGCCAGCTGCGCCAGACCCTTACGCGCCTGGCGGCTACGCGGCGAGGCGAGGATGCCGGCGGAATAGAGGTTTTGGGCGTGCACCATGCCTGGGGCCTGCGGCGCGGGCTGGTTGCCGCGGGGGCGCTCGTCGGTCGTCTTGGCCGGCGTCTTCAGATTTTCGCGCTGCGGTTCTGGCACCGGCAGGCTCGCTTCCGACGCGGGCACGGCAGGTTTCGGCTTTTCCGGCACGCCGGCCAGGATTTCGACCTCGATGCTGTCTACGGCGCCCGGCGGGGGCATCAGCTTCGGCGGCAGGCGCGAGAATGCGGCGAAGGCGAAGGCATGCAGCACCAGCGCAAGCGCCAAGGCCCACCAGATCGTCGTGTCATCCGCCCGTCGCATCGTTTGCTGCATGCGCTACTGCCCGCTCCTTAAATCCTATTCGATTTAAGGATAAAAACATGCAGCCATTCAAAGTGCTACAGCGACCTTTGCGCGTCTAATAGATGCGCGGCGCTGTAGATCACGTCGTTCAAGATCGGTTTGCTGCGTTGTGTTTTGAAGTGTTGCCCGTTTCGACGGGGTCGCAGAAGCGCTCTACCTCTTTGTTCTTAGCTTTTCCTGACGGAAATCCGCTTCGCACTTTTCCTGGAAGTGCTTTGGCTTCTCGCCCTATGCACGTCGTGACGCGGAAGCGCGGGACATTTTCGGGCGCCATGCATGAGATCAGCACCAAATCCGCGGCACGGTCGCGCATTGGCGGCCGCGGCGATCACTTTTCCGGCACCGGCAGGGGCGTTCTTGCGCAGTCGTGCCGCTGACGGGTGTCCCATGCGGTCAACGGCGGCCTTGTTTTCGGCCCAGTGGCGAGGGGGATCGGATAACGATGGGTGTGGTGCACGATGGCGTTTTTGCGCTTGCCGCCCGGGCGATGACATTGCAAGTTCGTGGCCGGACTATATTCGCAAGGGGGAATAAATGCCGCTCAGCTACGCGATCTACGATGTCTTCACGCAGAACCGGCTGGAGGGCAATCCGCTGGCCGTCGTCTTCGGGGCGGATGCACTCGACGATCAGGCGATGCAGACGATCGCGCAGGAGTTCAACCTTTCGGAGACGGTGTTCATCCGCCGGCCGGGCGGGGCGGCGCATACGGCGCGGCTGCGCATCTTCACGCCGGGGCGCGAGCTTCCCTTTGCCGGGCATCCGACCGTAGGTGCTGCGGTGGCGATCGCCGAAAGAGCCCACGGCATGGCTGAGGAGAGCGCCGATCTCGTGCAGGTACTGGAGGAGAAGGTGGGGCCGGTGCGCTGCGCCGTGCGCATCAAGCCGGGCGAGGCGAGCTTTGCCGAATTCGACCTGCCGCGCAGATCGACCCGGCTCGACGCCCGCTTCGACAAGCAGGCGCTTGCCGACGCGCTGAGCCTGAAGACCTCGCAGATCGGCTTCGAGAACCATGCGCCGTCCTTCTGGAGCGCCGGCGTTCCCTTCGTCATGGTGCCGCTGCACGATGTATCCGCGGCCGCTACCGTCGAATTCGACCCGCAGCGCTGGGAGCATCTGGCGCCGCTTGCCGAAGGACGCCTAGCGTCTGCCTATCTCTATTGTCGCGGCGGCATCAACCACACGGCGCGGTTCCACACCCGCATGTTCAGGCCCGAGATGGGCCTTGCCGAGGACCCGGCAACGGGTGCGGCGGCGGCAGCACTTTCCGGTGCCATCCACCACTTCGACCAGCTGGTCGATGGCCACCACCCCTTTCTGATCGAGCAAGGGGTGGAGATGGGGCGGCCGTCCTTCATCCGCCTGCATCTCGATGTGGCGGGCGGCCAGATCAACACGGCGCGCATCGGCGGCCATGCAGTGAAGATCGCCGCCGGCGAGCTGCTGCTTTAAGGGAGCATGGCGCAGGGGCGGATGTCAGGGCGCTTGTAGCGTGCCGCGATCCCTGGGGTTGGCCAGTCGGACTTTAGGCGTGTCGCTACCCGCAAACCGGCTGCACGCTTTTGCGCGACATGCGCTTGGGTTCTTGTCCTCGATGTATTTAGCCTGATGCATGTCGTCGTCCCGAGGCCGCGATATGCTTTGGGAGGCATGCATTCGCCACAGACGCGGCGTTCAAGGTCGGGCAGGGGAAAAGACGGCGTGTTGTTTCAGAGGCTTATGGTGGGTGCATCCAACGCAGTTGGCGAGAAGGGCGGCAGATCCTGTGGAAAAAGCCTGTTTTCCGCCCGTCTGAAATTTTTTCCCAAGAATTTTACAAAGGACGCTAGACAAGCCGAAAGAACGCCTTTATACGCCCCTCCAGACCGCAGCGACAAACACCGAAGCGGTCCGGATGGGTGATTAGCTCAGTTGGTAGAGCAGCTGACTCTTAATCAGCGGGTCCACGGTTCGAGCCCGTGATCACCCACCAAAACTTCCTTAAGCCGCTGATTTATTTCCAAAATTCCTGCTCTGTAAGAAGTTGCCGGTTTCCAAGAATTTGGAAACGGATTCCAATTTACATTGCGTTCTTGTTCCGGAAAGCAGCCGGTTCAATCTCGCTCCAACGAGCCTCCATCAGCTTCATTGCGTCCTTCGCCAATGACCGCAGCGCGACCTCTCGGCCGTAGTGCTGAACCATCTGCGCCGACATGTTGCAGATCGCCCCGACCTGGTTCTCGGTGCACCCAACTTCCAGCAGATTGATGACCGCGTTTTTGCGCAATCCGTGAAAGTCAATCCGCTCGTCGCGGAACCGTGTGAACTCGTGCTTCTTCATCAGCTTCTGCCATTCGGTCCGGAAACCGTCGGCCGACTTATAGGAGGGGGCCTGGGGCGGCCCACTACATGTGGCTGGAGATCGAAACGGCCACGGAAAGCCCACCAGATTAGATCAACTTGGCGAGCTTGGCGCCGTAGTAGCTCAAGCCACCGCTGACGATGAGGCCGACCCAACTTACCCACATAGGAACTGTCCAGCCGTCGATGACAACCGAAAAACCTATGAGAATGCGAACCAAGTGCACCATTGCAACGATCCCGAATATTGCGGCCGCAATCGTCAAGAAGGTCTTCTCGGTCATCGGAAGTTCCTCGTCTCAGAAACAAATAGTCTCTATCACACGCGCATCAGGGTCGTCTTGCGCCGGATCGCTCTGTGACCATACCGCAGCAGCTATGGTCGCCATGTGCAAAGTTGGTATAAGCAGGGTGAGCACTTGCAGCCAGCTAATGTCCACGTGGCGTGTCCTCCTGCAGGAGAGGCGAGTGCCGCTTGCGTGCGAGCAACACGACACCGGCGCCAATCTCGAACATCTCGGCATTCGAATTCATCGCGAGGAAATTGTTGTCGGCAAGTTCCATCAGCGCCGTCGCCACTTCCTCGCGTGACCGTCCGGCCTGGAAGGCCCGATCGGCAATCGACTGAAATTCGGCTTCTATCGCCTCCTGGCAATGGAGGTCGCGATCTGGATGGCATTTGGGATGCTTCGGCGCGGCGATTTTCGGCATGGCGTGTCCTCCCGCAGAAGATGGTAGGGCGCGGGTTGCCGTTCTCAAGGCCTAGCTAATTCACTGATGCCTTCTCGAACACGATGTGCATGTCGGTCCAACCGCGCTGGTAGGCCTCTTCGAGCACGTCGCACGACACGTCGTCGTCGACCCCGTTGACCCAATTTGCATGAGCAAGGTGGAAGATGCCCACTAGGCAAAACTCACGCAAATCGTCGTCGTCAAGCTCGGTGATGAAGGGGGTTGCTTCCATGATGGTCTCCTTTGATCGGAGGCTAAGGCGCATCGGTTGCGGTTGGCTACTCTCACTAGTGATAGTGATTTTTCGGGGTAGTCGACTCGACAAGAGCACGGATCGAAGAATTGGCCGGAGGGTTTCCCCTCCGGCCCCAGGCGCTGTGATGCCGAGGGTAGCGTCGCACGGCTCACACGCAAGGCTGCCACTAGCGCGATCAACGTCAGGCGTCATTCCCGGAGGTCTGTACCGCAAAACTTGACGTCGACCTTTTGAACCTGCCTATTCAAGAAATCTTAGGCGGACTTCCGCAAAGTGGATGCACGCGCGCGCCGGAGAAAACATGAAGTGCAGGAATAGTCCGATATGAAGGCTTCAACTGCCATCCCGCTTGCTCTGCTGCTCGGCGCTGCCACGATGCCGTTCTTGGGAACAACCGACGCGCAGGCACAGAACCGCGACGTCGATCAGTCGGTATTCGCCTTCGGCGGCACGATGGTCGACGCGGACATGTTCCAGTCAGCCAATCCTTTCGGCGTCAAATACGCCGACCTCCCGATCGTCGGCCTCGGCTACCAGTACTTCCCGGTAAGGATGGGCTCCTTCAGGTTTGGACTGGAAGCGGGGCTCGCCGGAAGATTCGGCGGGCATCCGAATGCGGAATTCTGGGGCGGCGTCGTCGGTCGCTACGACGGTTTCGAGATTGGCGATGCTGTCCGTATCTCGCCAGCCCTTACGTTTGGCATCAGCTATGTCACGCATGCCCAGGAGGGACGGGAGCGCCAGAACGAGCTGGAACGCAACGGGAATGCCAGAACCCTGTTCTATCTCGGCCCCGAGTTGAACCTTTCCTTCGAAACCATGCCCGACGTTGATTTCTTCTGGCGGGTTCACCACCGGTCCGGAGCCTGGGGGACGCTCGGCGACATGCACGGAGGCTCCAATGCAAATGTCCTTGGCGTGCGGTTCAATTTCTGAAGGACCTTCTTCGTCTCCAAATCTTCCGAATGCCACGATTTATGTTCTCTATCGGTTGCGCCATCGCACTGCAGCCGATCGAATTCCTTAGTTCACCAAACGCCGAACGGCATTGGCAATGTGTGTCGGTCGTTTGTGGAATTACAGAAAATAATCTAAATAGCGATCAGAATCGGTTGCCAATTCGCGATATGTTCCGGCGTTTCTCGTGCTTTGTCCTAAGCACATTGGAAACAGCTTTACTTGGGCGGTGGCGTTTTCAGCCTAAAGTCAATTACTCTTAATCAGCGGGTCCACGGTTAGAGCCCGTGATCACCCACCAAAACTTCCTTAAGCTGCTGATTTATTTCCAAAAGTCCTGCTCTGTAAGAATCGATCGGCTGGCTTTGGTCGACCGTTTCGCGTCTCATGTTGACCATTGAGGACAGCTCCGCCGGTTCCCTTAAGTAGACATCGTGCAAAAAACTCCAGAAATAACAGAGCCCTGGCGTAAAATCAGTGGTTTCGAACTCTGTTTGCTGCTCAGTACCGTAGAAATATGAATGTCGCGCAAGCAAAGCCGTCTTGCGACGGCGTGCAACACACACGTCCTACTGCATTAGCGAGGGGCAGACCATGACGACCAGACGGAATCTCCTGCTGGCAGCCACAGCCGTCGCAGCGACGGAAGTGCCACTCAGACCGCAGCACGTCGTCCGATACGCCCGCCACTGAAGCCTCGTTGCCCCGAAGGGCGCATCGCGTTCGAGGTTTAGTTACACGCTCGTAACAGTAATTTACGTTGCTCTAAGCCCGGAAGCGACGCAGCGTAAGTGGTGCACTGAGGGAATTCTATTTCACAGATCCAACGCAATTTTAAAGGTTCGGCCATGAGAGCAATGATACGTACGACGAGACTGCTTTGCGCCGCCGCCGCGGCAGTCCTGATAGGCTTGAGTACTGCTTCTGCTGCCGATACGGCGCAGACCTACAAGATGACGACGCCCTTTGCGTCGGGCGTCGCGGTTCCGGATAAGATCGAGTCCTCGATCGGGACGCTGAATCTCAATTACGGCTACCCGTCGGCCGATACCGTCGACAAAATCTACGACAACCTCGACCGTTCGCGCGCGCTGCAGGCTTATCTGCTGGCGATTCCGATCGTAAATCAGGCCGGCATGCGCGACTCGATACGCAAGTTCGGGCCTGATAACCAGACCGACGTGATCTGGGAAAATCTGGTCGATCCGAAGTCCGTGGAGCTGACGGCCAACGATAACACGATCTACAACTACGTTTGGGTCGACACGAGCAAGGGACCGTTGGTGGCCGAGATACCGCCCAAGGTGCTGGGGATGGTCGACGACTTCTGGTACAAGTGGGTGGCCGACATCGGCATCACCGGGGCCGATAAGGGCAAAGGCGGCAAGTACCTCCTGTTGCCGCCTGGATTCAAGGGCGACATACCATCGGGGTATCACGTGGTGCGGCCGAGCACTTTCGGCAGCTACCTCGTCTTTCGCGCCTTCGTTGTAGACGGTTCCACCCAGCCCGGGGTTGACTCGGTCAAGAAGCACCTGCGGATCTATCGCCTGGACGAGGCCGCCAACCCGCCGCCGATGAAATTCGTCAATGCCTCCGGAATTCCGGCGAATTTCGTCTCGCCAGGCGACTATTCGTTCTGGAGCCTGTTGAACCAGGTCATCCAGGAAGAGCCGGCGGACGGTTCCGATCCCACCACCTTGGGCCTGTTCGCCTCGATCGGCATCGTCAAGGGCAAGCCCTTCAATCCCGATGAGCGGATGAAGAAGATCCTCACCGATGCCGCCAACATCGGCGCCGTGACGGCCCGGACGATCGCTTTCAAGGTTCGCGCGAAGGATGCGTATTTCTATCCTGACAGTACGTGGCGCCTGCCGTTTTTTGGCGGCTACAAGTTCGAGTCGGCGCCCGGTGTCAGCAACCTGGATGGTGCTGTCTTCTACTATTACTTCGCCATCGGCGTGACACCGGCGATGGAAGAGAAGATGGTGGGCGAGGGCTCGCAATATCCGTGGTCGGTTCAGGATTCGGAGGGCAATCCCTTTAATGGCGGCAAGACCTACAAGCTGCGCCTGCCGCCAAATGTCCCGGTCAAGGATTTCTGGTCGGTCATCGTCTACGACAACCAGACCCGGTCGATGGTGCAGACCGACCAGCAAGCCCCAAGCGTCAGTAGCCAGAACAAGGGCGTCAAGGCCAATGCGGATGGTTCGGTGGATGTCTATTTCGGACCGAAAGCCCCGGCGGGAATGGAGAACAACTGGGTGCAGACAATCCCGGGCAAGGGCTGGTTCATGATCCTTCGCCTGTACGGTCCGCTGGAACCTTGGTTCAACAATTCCTGGCGGCCTGGTGAGATCGAACTGGTGAAATAGGGGAAAACAGTCGAACGAGCGGATGGTTCGCCATCCGCTCGTTCGATCGTCAGGCGAAGGTTCGTCTCGCAGCGCCGATCGGAGCCGTGCGCTGGCCAAGGCCAGCCGCTCTGGAGGTAAATCCGCGCGCCACCCATCTTGAAAAATCGCAATTGTCGGATTACCGGATATCTCATGAAGATCTTCTCCGGAATTGCGTTTGCTGTTGCTACCCTCTTGCTTGTTTCGTCCTGCAGCGAAACTGGTCCGTCCGGGGATTCCCGGGCTGGCGTCGAAAATGCCCATCTGAGCGAAAAGGCCAAGGCGAAGCCTGCGAGCGGCAAGAAGGCCAAGACTGCAACTGCGGCCGAGGCGAAGGCGCTGGCTGATGCGAAGAGCCCAAGACAGTGCAAGACCCCGAGACAGCAGTGCGGCTATGGCGCAGGTCCGGCCGGCGAGCCGTGTTCGTGCTGGTCGAACGAGGGCTCGCCCGCAATGGGCGTGACCGTCAAGTAGCGAGAGGCAATCTGTCCCGGCCGCCGCGAATCTCTGCGCCTATGTGCCGAGGGCAGGGGTAAGGGCGTGGTGCATCTCGCCCTATTGTTGACCGTGCACTATCAAGTGATCTGTCTGGCTCCATCAGCCGTGTTCGGTTGATGGGGTCTTTTTTGTCGGCAGCGCTTCCGTTTCGACAGACGCAATCCACTGCATCCTCACCTTCAGGCCTTGCCGGCATGCCAACAGGCCGCCGCGCTCGAGCCTCTCTCGCCGATCCTCCAAAAATATTTCGGACGCATGTCGAAATCCGACGGCGGCTTCCGTTCTTGGGTCGTACGCAACTCAAACCGGGGATATCCCCATGATGCTGACGACCACTTCCCTCTACGCCCTCCTGCTCATCCCAATCTGGTTCGTTCTCTGGATCAGGGTGAGTAACGCCCTCCGGCGCAGGGCCGGGATCTCGCCGAGGAGGCCCTGTTTCTGTGCCGGCTGCTGAACCGGCTTCGCCCTGAAGATCCAGAGATCGAGGGGTGCCTTGCGCTTGTGCTGATCACGCATGCGCGCTGCCTGGCGCGCGTCGACGGCGATGGCGTCACCGTGCCGCTCGGCGAGCAGGACCGGACGAAATGGAACCTGGGGCAGATCGACGAGGGGCTCGGGTTGATCGATACCGCCATGCGGCGGCGCGCGCCGGGGCCATACCAGATCAAGGCCGCCATTGCCGCCTGCCACGTTCAGGGCGAGGCATCCGACTGGGCGCAGATCGTACTGCTCTATGACAGCCTGCTGCGGCTGGAGCCGACGCCTGTCGTGCGGCTCAACCGGGCGGTGGCGCTGTGCGAGGCGGGGTGGCAGGAACCGGCGATGCGCTCGCTCGACGCGCTTTCGGCCGAGCTTCGGGACTACCAGCCCTATCATGCGGCGCGAGCGGAGCTCCTGTCGCGGATGGGGCAAGCGGACGAAGCGGCAAAAGCCTATGCGATCGCCATTGCTCTCGCCGGTTCGCCTTCCGATGCGGCCTTCCTGCGGCAGCGGGCAGAACGTCCTTTGCGAACAGCCACTTGAAGTTTCACCTTGCAACAACCATCTCGAATCCAGGGCGTGCAACTGCGCGCTGGCAGTGACGCCTTGGTGAAACTTCATTCGTGGAGGTTATCAAATGGCGTACCATTTCATGGAAGGCAAAAGAGGGCAGGATTGGTGCAATCTTGCGCTGGCAGTGTGCCTTTTCCTTTCTCCCTGGGTGATCGGGTATAGCATGGAAACCGTTCCGGCTTGGAATGCCTGGATTGTTGGGCTTGCGCTTGCTGTGCTGGCCTACGCTACTCTCTCGGTCTTCGCAGAGTGGGAGGAGTGGGCCAATCTGGCGCTTGGGGCATGGCTGGTCGTGTCGCCCTGGGTGCTCGGCTATGCGGTCAATATGAGCGTGATGTGGACGCACGCCGTCCTCGGGCTGCTCGTGGCCGCCGTGTCGGCCTGGGCGGTTTGGGCGCATCGCCACGATCCGCATGCGCATGCGTGAAAGAGCATCGTCTGATAATCCATGATGGCCCCGGTAGGCGCAAGCCGAAGGGCCATCATGGACGAAGGACAGGTTTGATCGAAGGGTTCTCAAGGGACTGACGACACGTGCGTTCATTGGAACTGTTCGTTAAGTTCTCATGGCTCCGGGGCTGGGCTCCGGGTCTGGGGCGGAGCAGCGTCTTGCAATGCTGGTTGGGCCCTACAGCGCCGCGCATCCTGTTGGACGCGCAAAGGTCGCTGTAGCTTTGAATGCTGCATGTTTTTGTCCCTAAGCCGGATAGGGTTTAAGGAAACATGCGGTAGCAATGAAATCGGAAAATCGCTGGAATGATAGACCAATGGCGAGCGCCGACGCCGGCTTTCCATTGTCGGGCCGCGATCGCGGGCGGCGGCTTTCCGGGCCGCGAGGCGCCGTTGCGCCCACGGCGCCGGCGTTCAGCGGTTTATGGGCAGCAACCGAGGCGTCTGCAGGCGAATGTATAGGTCCTGTCGGGCGGCTCGAAGACTTGCTGCGCGGACTGCAATGCGGACCAGACGACACTCCTGACGTTGTCGGCAAATAGGGCAAGGAACGTTCCGATCGGGCCTTCCGCCAGCGGGCCGTGGATGGCGGCATGACCGAGCCCCTCGTCGAGTTCGTACGACTGCTCGGCGGTGATGTGCAGCACCTCACCCCGCGTCAGATCTTCCGGGTTGGGGACGCCGACATAGGCGAGCACGGTGGAAGCCAGGAGCTTGCAGACCTGCTTGCAGGCGCGGCAGGACAACTCGCTGGCGGCACTGACAAAGGCGCTGCCGATGCGAGCGATGATGGCGCGAAACCGGCTGCCGGGTCGGGCGCGGATCTCCAGAAAGGCATCGTAGGCCCGCCGCGCGGGGGGTATGATATAGAGCCGCACGCGATCGGCGAAATCCCTGGCCAGGTTTGCGACATCCGGGCCCCTGAGCGTGAAGGTGACGTCGCCGGCCAGGATCTCCAGAAGCAGAACGATGTGGGAATCCTCGTCATCGAACAGGATGCGCTCGTCGATTTCGACGCTGCCTTCGCCAACGAACTCCCGCACCTCTATCGTGTGCTCGCGGATTTCGGTTCGTTGCAGAAACATTGCCGCCCCCAGGGTCGCAACCGTGGGCATATCCTACAATGCGGGGCGGAACCGGGACATTAGCCTTATCTGAGTATCGACCCCGTTTGCTGACTAAGCCTGCGGAGTAACGCAAGGGCAAGGGCCGTATCTCCGACGCTTTGCGAGGTAAAGCGCATCACCGGGAATGCCACGCGGACGGGAACTTTTTGCCGGGATTCGACTTTCCGTAGCGACAACCAAACAGGAGTATTTGCGATGCTCAAGTGGGCGCTGATCTTCTTCGTCGTTTCATTGATCGCCGGCTTTCTCGGCTTCTCCGGCGTTTCGTCGGCAACGGCGGGCATCGCCAAGATCCTGTTCTATCTTGCTTTGATCGTCTTCCTGATCTTCCTGGTGCTGGCGTTCATGGCCGGTAGCGTTGTCGTTTGAGGTGACGAGGGCTGCGGCGCCGACACTGGCGGACATATCGAATTTTCTGTCGCCGCCGTCAGCGAGATGATACGGACCCGCGCATGAACCAGACCTTCCTTGCCGATCGCGCCTGCGGCACCTGCACGCTCTGTTGCCGGCTGCCGGATATCGATGCGCTGGCAAAGCCGGCCAACGAATGGTGTGAGAATTGCGTCGAGGGCAAGGGCTGCCGGATCTATCAGCGGCGGCCGCAGCTTTGCCGCGATTTTCTCTGTCTATGGATGACGGATGAGCGGCTCGGGCCCGAATGGGATCCTGCGAATTCGCACATGATGATCTATCGGCAGGGGCCGCAGATCACCGTGCTTGTCGATCCGGACTTCCCCGATATCTGGAGACGCGAGCCCTATTGGCGGCAGCTTTCGGACTGGGCAAGCGAGCCGACGACGGAGGGGCAATATGTCATCGTCTTCGCCGGCGATGCCGTCTTCAAGGTCGATTGAAATGTTTCCGTCATCGACGGACGAAAACCGCTTCGCATTTTTCCTGGAAGGGCTCGGTCTCTTTGTTTTTCGCATTTCCTAACGGAAAACCGCTTCGCACTTTTCCTGGAAAGGTTCTGCGCCCGGTAAGAAAAAGCCCCGCGCGATGGCGGGGCAAGCAAGCACCCAAAATGGCTCAGGGTGCGGGGAAGCGCAGTTCATAAAGGAACGTACTGCGCGGTACGGTAAATACTATGCCGACCTTGGGCTGGGGAAGGTCCGATTCGGCGATTCCGGTACGCCTGATGAAATAAATACGACGGGCGAGCTGTAGCGGCGCGGTTGCGCGGGCCGGCAGTACGGCTCAGGGCCGCCGGGGCGAGACAGGTGGCGGGCCTATTCCGGCGTCGTCAATTCCTCGTCCCAGGCCTCGAGGCTGCCCAGGATCTCCCTCAGCGTCTCTCTTCCCTGAACCCAGAGGCCTTCGTCCGGGATCGGCTGCACATCACCGCCCGCCGCCGCGATCGCGCTTCTGACCTCTTCCGGGCTTTCGCGGACATATTGGCGCTTGCCGCCGATATCCAGCGCTGACCCTAGGCCAGGCACGCGGTGGTTGGGCGCAAGCGGCATTGGCCCCTTGGCCGCGTGCACATTGACCCAGACCGGCGCGCCGATGCGATGGGTGAAACGATAGAGGGATGGCAGCTCGGCCTTGACGGCAGCGGCGACGGCCGCTGCCTCCTCCTGGACGAAAAAGGTCTGGCCGGCATTGATCAGCGTGTTGCCGAGACCGTCATCGAGGCGCGGATCCGTCTTGCGGATGCGCAGCACCTGGCTTGCCTCTAGCTCCAAAGGGGTGCCACTCCTTCGCATAAGCTTGATCATGAAATCCTCTCGAACGACAGGTTTAAGAGTGCTCCAAGTTTCGGAAGGTGTCGAGTGGGCGGTGCCGGCACGAAACTGGTTTAGTCCTTGTTTTTGTTGTCGGACACGTTGATTTTACCAGCGGGCGCGTCATCTCGTCAGGCGAGGCAAATCAAGACGGAGATGAGGATGTCCAGGGCCACCATCGCGCTGGTGTGTCCGGTGCTGCTTTCGCTGACGGCCTGCGGGAACACGGTGCGCGGATTCCAGAAGGACGGCACCGAGACCGGCCTTGCTCTCGACAATGCGACGTATCGGGTGCTGAAGGCGAGCGCTCAGTAAAGAGCGCCCGGCCTTGCCACCGGGAGACGGCCGCGCGTCTTTGCGAGCCAGCGCGGTTCCGGTAAAGACGGAAACGCGCTAGCTCCTTGTTTTTTACGAAAACCGCTTCGCACTTTTCCTTGAAATGCGCTGGAGCGTTTCCCGTTTAGACTGAGCCGCAGAACGCTATGGCTCTTTGTTTTTACGCATTTCCTGACGGAAAACCGCTTCGCACTTTTCCTTGAAATGCTTTAGCGCGACGGCACCGCGGTCGGCCGCGTCACCGTCTCGCTGCTGCCAAAGATGATGGCCGCAAACAGGAGCACGCCGATGAAGGTGATGACCGACGCGATGGCGACCACCGGCTCCAGTTGCGGGCTGCCGGTCAGCATCAGGTACAGCGACGGCACCAGCAGCGCGACGCCGGCGGTGTAGACGCAGTACTGGATCATCGCCAGACGCTTCTGCGCCTTGGCCGGGTTCAGCGCGTGGTAACCACCGAAGATCGCCATCGTCACCCATCCCAAAAGGTTTGCATGGGCGTGGGCGCCGATCGCGCTGTGATCCTGGCCGATGGCCATGTGCAGGCCCATCGATATGCCGATGATCAGAAAGATGATCGCTGTCTTGAAATACAATTGTGCTAGGCGTGGCATAAAGTAATTCCCCTCTGTTCCTGCCCCACCTGATTATTAGCATTTTCGCAGATGATTGCTGCCTGCCTTTATTGGGTAGTTCTTTGGGCTGGGTGCGAGATCAGCAGCTGACGGCGATACCGCGATTGGCGAAGAAACGGTCGAAGGTGGAAAGCGGCACGACGACATCGGCTTGATTGGCCCGGTCATGGCCGGAAGGATTGTGAAACCGGACGCTCTCGCGCGAGGCGGCCGTTACCAGCACGAGGTGTCCGCCTTTTGAAGGCGGCTCGCGCTGCGGCCACCGTATGGCGCTGCTGACCGAAGCGATGAAGAAGCGGCCTTCGGAAAGCACCTCCGGAATGTCCGTCGTCGGGATGTTGGTCAGCGTTTCGGCGGCAAGCCCGAAGCGCTCGCCGACGAAAGACACGAAGGGAGCGTAGATCAGTCCCTTGATCGAGGCATCGGCCTCGTTGACGACATAGCCGCCATAGTCGGTGCAGCCGCGCGCAAGCGACAGGATCGGGTGCAACTCGCCGCGTGCGGCCAGGATCATCTTCAGGCAGGCCATGCCGCAGACATTCACCGCCCAGCGCGCATATTCCTCAATCGTCTCAGCGCCCGAGTTGCGCCAGAGCGGATCGCGGTGAAGGGCCGCCGCACCCTCCGACAGAACCGCCAATGTCATCTCCGGGCTTTCCCATTGGCTGAAATAGGGGACCTTGTGTTCTACTGTTTCCATACCGCTTACTCCGTCGGGCGCGACGCAACTTTTGTCATTGGCGCAAGCCCCTATCAAGCCGGTAGAGCAGCGCGTGGAACTGGCCCTTGCTTGGTGCGCGCGCCGGCATTCGCTGCACGATGTGCCGGACTTCGGGTGGTGCCTGCGCGATCGCCCAGCGGACTTCCGCTTCGATGATGCCGGCCGGATCGACGGCGGCGAGCGCTGCGGCTTGCGCGCCGTAGGCTGCCGGGCCAAGGATGTGGTTGACCTGGTGAGGGGTGGCGATCGGATGGGCGTAGGCGGATCCGGCGGCAGCCATTGCGGCGCGGGCGGCGGCGGAGGCTGCGGGATCGCCGGCCTCGCGTGCAGCGGAATTGGCCGCCCAGGCTAGCTTGCGCAGCGCTGCAGTCCGCGCACCGCCTTGCGCAAAGGCGCGGATGGCCGAGAGAGCTGCGCGCGGGCGGGTATCATCAGGGGCCTCCGTCTCGAAAATGGGGAGGGCGCGTTCGGCGCAAACGGCAGCCCAGAGCGCAATATTGCGCAGGTCTTCTTCGTTCAGCAGTGGCGGATTCGTTTCGATGGGCATCATCTGCGGTCCCGGCGCGATGGGCGTGTCGATGTCTGTTTCGATGAAGCGGGGGATTTCGGCAATATCAGGGCGTGGCGTGGAGCGTCCCCCAAAGGCTGTCACGTTCAACGCCTCTCTACGGCCGGCCAAGGGTGTTTCTAGTCTCAGAACCGCTGCAGCGCTTTGTTTTCACGCATTTCCTGACGGAAAACCGCTTCGCACATTTCCTGGAAATGCTCTATGCGGCGCGGAAACAGAACACGATTTCGGGGTCGTTTTCATCGAGGTTGTCGATGTACCCGCTTGTGTGAAAACCGGCGCCGCTCAGGAGCTGCTGCATTTGCCTGTTGGACTGGTTCGTCGATGTGAAGATCTTCGGCGTTGCGCATATGCTCTTGAAATGTTCGACGAGCGCCATTCCGAGGCCCTGGCGACGAAACTGCGCGCCGACCATGACCATTTCAATGAAGCCGTTGCCGAAGAAATGGTAGGCCAGGACACCATAGGCTCCGACGGATTTGTCCGTCTCGGCCACGTAGCAGCAGCCTGTCTCTATCCACGCCCTGATATGATCACGGCGCTCGGGGTCGCCAGCCGCAATCGTATCGAGGGCGACCAGGCTGTCGTAGTCGGCGATGGTGGCGCTTCTGATTTTCATCAACGAATCCGGATGTGGTCGAGTCAGGGCGTAAAGAATCCGCCGAGCGAGATGCGGGCACGACGCCTAGCTTTAGGCGGCCAGCGCATCTTTTTCCATGGCGGATTTTCAGAAGCGTACAGCGGGACGAATGTCTGAGACGGGAATGAAGAGCGATCGCACGGGCAGCCAAGATCGGTATTTGAGCTGGCATTTTGGGTGATGAGGGCGGGTCGTTGCTCGACCCTCAAGTGGTGGAACAGATGCGAACGAGTGATCAGCGCCGCGCCGCATCAGGCTGGCGAGCAGTGGCGGCGGCAAGGGTGGCGCGCTTGCGGGTGGCCATCTCGTTGAATGGGGCAAGGCCCATGCGCTCGATATAGGCTGTTACGGCTGCCTCGACGCCCTTGTCGTTGCCGTCTTCCGTTTGCCAGAAGGCTTCCATGGCGGCGAAGAGGGCCGATTTGTCGAGTGCGATATCCATCAGGGCTGGGGTCCGAACTGCTGGCGGTGATTGAGCGTGCCGTGGCCCGGCTGGCAGAAGGGAGCGGCCTGGCGGAGGCCACCACCCGGCGCCTCGAAATCCGCGCACCAGCGTTCCCACGCCTCAGACGTGCGCACGAAGGCGGGCAGGAGGTGTTCATCGTCAGGGGTGCGATCGAAATCGTCGAGCCAGGCGTCGGCGACGGTCTCGGAGATGTCTTCGCCGGAGAGCGCTTCGAGATCGAAGCGGATGAGCTTGGTGGCGTGCTCGCCGTCATGGGCCCTCAGCCAATCGGCGGCAGTCGCAAAGATGGTGCCGATGCAATCGCTTTCCTCGATGAAATGGCCGCGCCCGAGCATGGTGACCGCGAGGATGATCTCGCGGCTCTGGGTGAAGGGGCTGACAAGCTTACCTTCTCGTACTGATGTCACTGTCATGCCTTCTCCCTGGCGAAACAGCAGGAAGGGCCGGCACGAGCCTTGAGGCGCGCTGCCGGATCCGGCTTTCCTCGTTTTCAATTGATGGTCACATAGTAGGGAAAATCCTATTTATCCATCAATAGGAAAAATATATTCGGCAGGATTTTTCTGACTGGCCTGTCGATATCCTTCTGTTTGTTCTTGTTTTGTTCGGAAGATTGAGTCAGCTTAGGGCTGCCATTGCAGGTGGCAGAGAGGAGCATGACATGGTCACAAACTTCGTCGTTCAGAGCTTTACGCGGGGAAATCGGGGTGCCTTGCTCGCCGACACTCCGGTGCAGGCGACAGGGGCCGATCACGCGCTCCGGCTGGCCGAAAGGCTGGCATCGACCAAGGTGGGCGTTGTCGCATTCAGCCGGGCAGGGGATCTGTCGACCGGCGAATTCGAAGACGCGACCATCCTTTTTATCGGCGGCGACCTGCCGTCCGAGATGCAGGAGATCATGGCCGCATAGACGGATCGGCAATTGCGTGAGACGGGCCTGTCCGTCGGTCTCGCGTTCTTTTCCGGTGTCCCAGGCGGCGGGGTGCGTTGTGTGGGCGGGCGCTTGGGCGCCGGTGGGCCGCTTAAGGCTTCCCAACTGTCATGCGAGCCGGCGCCGTGTCTGCCGGCGGCCACGTTGCACGCGCCGGTTCCCGGGATTTTTACTGCGTGCCGGCTTCCTCTCGGCGGCGTGCCATTTCGGCTGCGTGCTCCGCTGCTGACAGTGCACTCCAGCGCCGCGCGTCTTATTAGACGCGCAAAGGTCGCTGTAGCGCTTTGAATTGCTGCATGTTTTTATCCTTATCGCCGGCTGCTCTCGCGCATGACGTAGCGTCAAGCAGGCGCCATTTTCGAAAAGCTATTACTTTTGAAGCTGTTGCGGAGCGGTGTTCCGGGCGGCGGCTGGCGGGCGATGCCTGCGCAGCGTCAGCGGGCGCTGTATTTGCCCACGACCCGGTGGCAGAAGGACCATTCCACCCGGCTCTCGATGAATTCCAGATAGGGATTGTACTGCTTCAGCGTCCATTCCCGGTCGTTGAACGACACCAGGCGCTTGATGATCGCCTCGGCGTCGTTGGCGGGTGGCACGTGGTAGAGCACGACATCCTTGTCGCGCGCCGGCGGCAGGTGCGGATGCACCAGCGCCATGTCGCCGGGCTCATAGGCCGGAATCATCGAGGTGCCGGTGAGGTAGATGCCATAGGCGCCCTTGACGCCTTCGAGCACCGAGGGGCGCTTGACGTATTCGACCGCATCGAAGGTGACGATCACATGGCCGTCGCCGCCCTGGGCGGCAACGAAAATCGGCAGGTCGCGATGGCCGACGAGCTGCTCGCCGGGCACGATCTGCGGATTGAAACCGGTGGCGTTGCGGGGTTGGCCGGTTTCGCCCGCGTCCGGCGTCGCGCTGATCAGGTCGGTGATGGTGCGCACGTCACGTTCGCGCAGTTCGCGCGGGCTCTCGCGCTCGACGAACTGCTGGATATAGGCGTGGTTCTTCCCGATCGCGATGGACAGATCCTTGTAGGTCGTCCTCTTCGCGTCGACTGCTTCCCGGATAAGGCGCCGCAATTGATCCATGGCAATGGCATCCCAGATTCCGCTTCCTACGTCCAATAGGATTTTTCCTCTTGATAAAACGATACGATCCTATTATTGATAGGATATGAACGGAAACGAACAGTCAATCGAACTTTACGAGGCCGACATTTTCGGTCGCGGCTCCAGCCTGGAGCGGGCCGGCTGGCACTTTGCCGGGCATGCCAGGCGCGACGCCTCGTGCTTCGCGGGCGGGTGTGACCGACGAGGTAACGCGGCGGGCCGCATCGACGATGACTGCCTGCTTGCTGGAGTGAGCCGATGACTGCCACCAGAATCGCATCAAGGACAACCAGGCGCGCCACGCGCCAGCCGCTCGGCCTGACGCTGCGGCAGAACGAGCTGCTCAGATTCATTCGCTGCTACAGCGCCGACAAGGGCGGGGTCTCGCCGACGTTCGACGAGATGAAGGACCATCTGGGTCTGTCATCGAAATCCGGCATCTCGCGGATGGTGGCGGCGATGGAGGAGCGCGGCGTTATCCGCCGGCTGAAAAACCGGGCAAGGGCAATCGTCGTGGTGGAGGTGGCACATGCTTGAGCACGTGACGGACACGCTTCTCGGCAATCCTGTTTTCGCCGGGCTTGCAGCCTTTTCCGCCACCTCGGTGACGCTCGCCGCCTTCAGCTGGGCTGCCAGCCCGGCGCTTGGCTGCGGCAGGCAGCGCACGGGCAGGAGGAGGGCGGTCGGTGAGGCCGGGCTGGCCGGCCGGCTTAGGCGGTGGGGCATGGCGCTTCTCGCGGGCCGGATGAAGCTGGCGCCGGGGCTCGAGCTGATCGGCAAGGGGGACGCACCGGGCAAGAGGGACCTGCCGGGCAAGGAGGACCTGCCGGGTCTCGACTTCGAGGCATTGCAACGCGAGCTCGACGAGGCGTTCGCGCCGGTCTGGCGAGACAGGAGGAAATCGTGATGTCCGGTCCGACAGTCGTCATCGCCTTTGTCGGTGGCTCTGTCGCCGGCTGAAGGCGAGGTGGGGAATGGCTCCCTCCCTCAGGTGAACGGGAAGAGGCCAGGGAATTGTAGGCCATTGGTTCGTCGGCAACGACGGGTGAGGCCCTACTGCATGTTCCTTAAATCGTATTCGATTAGGGACGAAAACATGCAGCAATTCAAAGGGATACAGCGACATTTGCGCGTCTAACAAGACGCGCGGCGCTGTGGAAGAGACTGATCGTCGTCCTGCTGCTGCCCCCGATCTTTTCGGTGCCATGCGGCGCGGCTGCAGCGTCCCTTGCGTGCCGATCCGGCGCGCGGGCGCAGCCGCAGCGGCGATCACAGCGAGGGGCTGCTGCCCACCTCCTCCCCGGTGGCCCCTCGCTTCCATTTCGGCGCCGGCAAACCGTTTCTGACGCATGCCCCCGACGATCGGATGCGATCTCGGTGCGTGATCATGCGCGGGTTCGAAAGGCTGGAGCGGTTTGTGCGTCATGGGGGGTGCCAGGGCATCGTGGATGCCGGGGCATACCGGACGCGCAGCGCTCCAGCGCCACGGTCACGTGGCCGAACCCAGTCCCGCCCAGCAGGCTGCAGGCGGGGTTTCAGACGGCTTGCCGGCGAGGGCGCGGAGGAAAGTCAGACCAGGTGCAGGGCACGAAGAGCGATCGTCGGTTTGGGCGACGCGAACCTGTGCCGACAATCATGAGGAGCGACGTGATGCGAGAAGTGAGTTTGCAGAGATTTCTTTGTGCGTCGGTCCTGTCGGCGGAGAAATGGCCGCGGAGATGGGTGGCGGGTGCGAGCGTTTGGTCGAGCCGGCGCGTGCACGACCGTAGCGCCATGGCGGACCGGTCGTTGCGGCGAGGCGGCGTGCCTGCCGTTGTCGTGCCGGTGGATGGTCGTGTCCTTTCGTCTGCGAGCGGGATCTTGGCGACGCTTGCCCAGCCTGTTCGACCGCGCGCCATCGCCGGCCGGATCAACAGGTTTGTGCAGCGGCTTTTGCCGCAGCGGCATCGCGGTGTTTTCGTCCGCGTGGCGCTAGAGCGTTTCCGATTTAAACGGAACCGAACAAACGCTCTATCTCTTTGTTTTTACGCATTTCCTGACGGAAAACCGCTTCGTACTTTTCCTGGAAATTCTCTAGCCCTTGCGAGCGAGGACTAGGCGATGCGCATCACATCGATCGTCGAGGCTCTGGTCCAGTGCGGCGCGACGCCGGAGATGATCCTGTGTGCGGTGCGTGCGGCGGAGGCCGGCCAGCAATCGGGCATCGACAAACGCCGGGCCAGCGATCGCGAACGGCAACAGCGCCGCCGCGCTCACGTGACGTCACAGGTCGTCACGGCGACGGACGGCGTCCCCCTCTCTGATAAAGAAAGATCCCCCGCACCCCCTAAAGAAATTAACTCTCCCGACAACACCCAAACCCTTGCGCCGCGGCGTCCTGTGCCAGGTGGCAGGCGCGCCACGCGCCTTCCCGAGCAATTCGAGCCGGACCGGGATTTTGCCGCCCGGCTGGGCTTCGGCGCGGCCCAGGTGGAGCTGGAGCTTGAAAAATTCCGGGATTACTGGACGGCGAAATCCGGTCGGGACGCGGCCAAGCTCGACTGGCTCGCCACCTGGCGCAACCGGATGCGCAATGCCGCAAGGCCGCGCAAGGATCACAGGCCACAGGCGCCGCCGCTCGAAAGCGCCTTTGCCCGCCACCAGCGGGAATGCCGACAAGCGATAGAGCGAGAACTCAATGGAAACCTTGGAAATGACGACCTTATCAACAAACCGATATTCGACCTTGAGCCGGGAGATTACCGCGCTCACTGAACGGCTGGCGCCGGCAAGCGACGATGCGATCCTGCGCAGCCTCAACGTGATGCAGACGGCCGGCATGACCATGCCGCAGGGCATCGATCCCCGAAAACTTCTGCCTGTCTACCAATATGCGCTGGCGGGGGTGCCCGCTTGCGGGCTTTCGGTAGCGACGCAGAAGCTGATCCGCGGCGACTATGCCGCCAACGCCAACGTGCTTCTGGGCACGATTCCGAAGCCGCCAGTGCTGGCGGCGCTGGCCAAGAGCGAGGCAGCAGCGACGCGCGCCGAACTGGCGCGCAGACGCGACCTCGCCGTGGCGCTGAACCCGACAGGGCCAGTGCCTGAGCGCTCGCCCGAGATCCGCGAGCGGGTGAGGGTGCGGCTTCGCCAGTTTCGTGCCGAGCAGGCGGCGGTCAAGGCGGCCAAGGCCATGCCAAGCGAGGCGCCAGCGGTCTCGCGGGCCGGGGTGCTGGCTGAGATGATCGGGCTTCCCGATGCAGCCACCATTACGACCGAACAGCGCGCCTATCGAGTGAGGCTGGAACGCGAGATGGCCCATCCCGCAGGGCGTGGGGCGGCGATGGATTTGACCATGGAGGTGGCGAGCGATGCAGCCTGAAACGAGATATTCGACGATGCCGACGGGCGAGCAGCTCGCCCAGAAGGGGTCCGGCAGCGTCGGCACCGCGCGCGGCAGGAGGGGCGGGCCGGATGCCGAGCCGCATTCTTTGGAAACGCGGACGGCGGACTGCACGACCAGCGGAAATGCCGGCGAAAGCGAGCCGCCGCAGGCGCCAACGCCCGACGCGTTGCTCGGCGCGCTCAGCGCCCATGTGAAGGCGCAGCGGCTGCGGGTGCTGGAGCTGGAGCTTGCGCTTGCCGACGCTGAAGCGCGGATCCTGTCGCAAGCGCAGCTGCTCTGCGGCACGAATGCCGACGGCGAGGGCGGCCTCTTCAGCCGCCGACCGGTGCGCGAGATCGTCGAGGAGGTGCTCATTGCCTATCCCGGCATCGGCTGGGCCGATGTGATCGGGGTTCGCCGGGAGCGCCGGCTGGTGGAGCCGCGCCACCGCTGCATGGCGGCGGTTTATGACGAGCGGGAGGACCTTTCGCTTCCGGCGCTCGGCCGCATCTTCCGGCGCGACCACACCTCGGTGCTGCACGCGGTCAACAAGGGCAGGGCGAAGCGATGAGCCGCTCTCTGAGCGGTCGGCCTGACGGATCGTGGCCCGGTCCACGGGCGATCGCGATCGGCGGCGACGGGACGGGGTGGCTTGGGCGGCGGACTATCGCCAGCTTCGGCTGGTGGGTCGCCGGCTATCGCCGGTGGCGGGCTGCAGTCTCTGCTCGCCGTCGCCATCGGGCGGGTGTGGCGGTGCCAGGCCCGGTGCACGATGGACGCACTGACGAACACGTATTTTCGAGGCGAGCACCCGCATTGCCGCGGCCAAGCGGGCAGGCAAGGCGGGCCGGCCGCGCAAGGCCGATGTGGCGCGCTATCCCGGCGGGCAGATCAAGCATGGCGAAACCGAAAGAGAGGTGCGCTCGGTCGCCATCGCCGCACGGCAAAGTCACCACTTTTCAGGAGCGAAGGGCGTCGATGTCGGCAGTCCCTTTGCCGGCTACACACTCGGCCGGATGTTTCTCGACGGCAAGCTGACCGCACACGAACGCGCGGCTGGCGACGAGTATGCCCGGCAGATGGCGCGCTATTACAGCCTGACCGGCATTCCCTTCCCAAGCGTGCGGGCGCAGTCGCTGTTCAGCGTCAAGGGTTTCGAAGGCGAGACGACCGAGCGCACCCGGGCCGCAATGGCTGCGACCAACCGGATGATGGAGCTCGAGGGCGTGCTTCTGAAGCTGCCGGAAGGGCCGCGGGTGAAGACCACGGTCTTCAACGTCTGCGTCATGGACTACGAGGTGCTGCGCACCATGCCGGAACCGCAACTGGCCTGGCTGAAGCGCGGCCTGACCGAACTGCACTGGCATCTCGGGCTTTCCAGGGAGAGGGAGGCGGTTTGAGTGGCGCGCCTGTTGCCGAGGGAGCGGTCTCAGGCAGGCCCCCTAGGCTCCGGGCAATTGCTGATAATGCCTGGGAGTGACCCCGTTGACCTTATCCTCGTCCCTGTGGCCGGGATCCAGCGACCTTTGCGCGTCTGATAAGGCGCGCTGGGCTGTAGGGTGAGGCGGAATCGCGCCGCGATGGCCTTGGTGCAACCATGATCCATGGCGACGCTTCGGCTTGCGTCATCAACGTCTGCTTGTACCTAAAAGCAGACGTTGATATTGTTTGGTGCCGAATGGCGATCGGCCTGACTGCGAACATGGCCTTGCAAGTGCATGGACGAGCGGTGGCTCGCGCCTCGGCCCATCGCAATGGATGCTGCAACTTTCTCTCGTGTGCCACGACCCATCCCTTCCTCAAGGTTGGAGAATCGCCGTGTGTATCAATTCTTTCGAATCGCAGGAGTTGATGAAAGCCACGTTTGTGACGCGTGCCTTGTCCCACGCCGTAGCCGTGTACGCTTGTGTCCGCACAGCTTTCATGGTGCTGCTGTCCCGCAGGCGGTGGATTGCGGCAGTTCTCGTGCTCGGAGCCTGCCCGGCTGCGTGGGCGGATGATGTGCTTTTCGAGAACGTCCGCATTTTCGATGGAAAAGGAGCGACCTCGCTTTCGGCTCCGTCGAATGTACTGGTCAAAGGCAATGTGATCACTCGGATCTCGACAAGCCCTGTCGAAGCGGAGGGTGCCCAGCGCATTGCCGGGAACGGCCGAACGCTGATGCCGGGTCTTATCGATGCGCATTGGCACGCAATGCTGGCCCGGTCCACTCCTGCAGAATCGTTCGGCGACGTCGGCTTCAACAATCTTGTGGCCGGCGACGAGGCGACGGACACACTGATGCGTGGCTTCACCACCGTCCGCGATGTTGGAGGGCCGGTGTTCGGTCTGAAGCGCGCGATAGACGCCGGTATTGTCGAGGGCCCGCGCATCTACCCCTCCGGCGCCATGATCACCGTGACCAGCGGGCATGGAGACTTCCGCCAGATGACCGACCTGCCGCGGGTGATCGGCGGCCCGCTCACCCGCATGGAGCAGATCGGCGGGAGCATCGTCGTCGACAGCCCCGACGAGGTGCGCATGCGGGTCCGTGAGCAACTGATGCAGGGCGCGGCGCTGGTCAAGATGACGGCAGGTGGCGGCGTGTCGTCACCCCACAGCCCGCTGGATGTAACTACCTTTACCGAGGCTGAGCTGCGGGCCGCGGTCGAAATAGCCGACAATTGGGGCACCTACGTTGCGGCACACGCCTTCACGTCGCATGCGATCAAGACAGCGATTGCCGCCGGCGTGAAGTGCATCGAACACGGCTTCCTCATGGATGAGGAAACCGCCAAGCTGATTGCCGACAAGGGCATCTGGCTAAGCCTGCAACCGCTTCCCGAGTTGTTGCGGCAAGGCTTTCCTGAGGGATCGGTCGAGCGGGCCAAGGCAGATGAGGTGTGGCCCGGCATCGGCAGAACCTACGAGCTGGCGAAGAAGTACAAGATCAAGACGGCGTGGGGCACCGATGTCTTGTTCTCCCGCGCATTGGCGCAGCAGCAGGGGGCGATCCTCGCCTCCCTCGTTCGCTGGTACACGCCTGCCGAAGCGCTCTCCATGGCGACTGGGACTAATGCGGAGTTGCTGGCGCTATCCGGCCCGCGCAATCCCTATCCGGGAAAGCTCGGCGTGATCGAGGAGGGCGCGCTTGCCGATCTCCTGCTCGTCGACGGCGACCCGTTGGGCAACATCGACCTGGTGGCCGATCCCGCCAACAACTTCAAGATCATCATGAAGGACGGCATCATCTACAAGAACACGTTGGTGAAATAAGGAACAACTAAAACGGCTTGTTGCCTGGCACACGATTGTGAGAAACGGTACAGCAGGCTGACGGCGCAGGCCCGAGCGGCGGCGGATTTGCCGTCAGATGATAGCCAGGCACAGGCGGCAAAGACGTACCCGGGAAGATGGCGTGCTCAATGCTGGTGTCGACAGCCGGGATTCGTTAGAACCCCAGCTCTCCGCAATGCATTGCCGGTCTAAGACGCTCTCAATTGCCGCCGATGCGTTCGCGCAGGCGGTCGTCGCGCTCGGCGATCTCCGGGGTGATCAGGTCGCCGAAATCGGCGGCCTCGAAGACTGGGCGGATTTCGATTTCGCTCGGGCCCGGCATCGGGTTGGGGCAGCGCTTCACCCAGGCGATCGCCTCGTCCATGTCCTTGACCTGCCAGATCCAGAAGCCGGCGACCAGCTCCTTGGTCTCGGTGAAGGGGCCGTCGATGACGAGGCGGCTTGCGCCGTCGAAGGCGACGCGCTTGCCCCTGGACGAGGGATGCAGGCCTTCGCCCGCCTGCATGATGCCGGCGTTGACCAGTTCTTCGTTGAACTTGCCCATGGCATCGAGCAACTCGGTCGAAGGCATCTTGCCCGCTTCGCTATCCTCGGTCGCCTTCACCATAACTATCACGCGCATGGTCTTTTCTCCTTTGATCGACGAAGCCACAACGACCTCTCTGCCTGAATGACGATCGGCCGACGACGGGGCCGACATTTCGCCGAAACTTTTTTCCGCACACCGTCGCGGCACTGCGTGAACCCCACGCAGAGAGGGAGCGCAGCGTTTCCGCAACGCCTGGCCGAGTGCTCAGGTGGTGTCGTCGACCAGCGCAGGGAAGACATCTTCGTAAAGATATGGCGATTGCCGCGGATGGCGAGATGCGCTGGCGACGAGATCGGCTGCGCTGTCGCGCTGGTTTCCGAGTGTGATGACCTGTCGTTCATATCTCTATGTTTTTAAATGATAATATGACGAAGGACGCATTCACCATGGGTTCACGTCAGGGGGACATAGCTTGCGCCTGTTCGAAACGGATAGGTATCGAGATGAAGAAGATAGGCATTGTGATCCTTGCGGCGGTGACGGCTCTGACGAGCTACACGCCTGCGAATGCCATGCCGGTTGCAGCCGTTCAGCTGACGCAGCAGAGTGACATGGACAGGGTACAGAATCGCGAATGGGGCGGCGACAGACATCGTCCGCGGCCGGGTTGGAACCATGGCGGATATCGGCCGCGCCCAGGTTGGCACGGCGGCTACCGTCCGCGTCCGCACTGGGATGGCGGCTACCGCCCGCGGCCGGGCTGGCATGGCGGCGGATACCGCTATGGCTGGTACAATGGTCACCGCGGCTACCGCGGCTATCGCGACGGCTATCGTCGCCACAATGACGGCTGGTGGTATCCGCTGGCAGCCTTCGGCGCCGGCGCCATCATCGGCGGTGCGATCGCTGCTCCGCCACGCCGCGTCGAGTCCGGTGTGAACCAGCGTCATGCCAGCTGGTGCTATGACCGCTACCGCTCCTACCGCGCCTGGGACAACTCGTTCCAGCCCTATGGCGGACCGCGGCAGCAGTGCTACTCGCCGTATTATTGAGCTGAAAGAGAACCCGCCGATCGGCTGCGATCGGCGGGTTTCCTCGGGACCTGCCAGACGCTTCGTTCGGTCGCGGCGCGCGCTTTTACTTGAGCTGCCAGGCCGAACCGAGCCCCACAGACGATGGACGCGCCTCCTCGCTGGATTGCCGGTGACCTACTGCATGTTTCCTTAAATCCTATTCGATTTAAGGATAAAAACATGCAGTAACTCAAAGTGTTACAGCGACCTTTGCGCGTCTGATAATACGCGCGGCGCTGTAGAGTGCATGGTGTCCCCGATGACCCCTGATGGAAGCGCGTGAGACATGGCCGATTTTGCCGTTCATATTGACGAGATCCGGGCACTCGAGGAGGCGCTTCATCGTCCGGAGCTGCGTCGCTCAAGAGCGGCCGTCGAGGTGCTGCTGGCCGAGGGCTTTGTCGAGTTCGGAGCGTCCGGGACGAAATATCACCGCGCGGAAATGATCGACCTTCTCTCAGAGGAAGACGACGACCCAGCGGGTGATGAGCTTCGAGCGACGGACTTTTCGCTGACGCGCATTTCCGCCCGGGGCGACGACACGATGTCGACCGAAGCAGGTGCTGATGCTCGCGCACAATGCTGCCTGGTTGATGGCCGCGGCTAATTCATCCGGGCGGGCGCGGCTTTTGCGTCATGTGGACCGACGTTGCGGTCAACTCCGGTTTCAGCGTTGTTTTTGCGCATGTCGTTATCGCAAAACCGCTTCACACTTTTGCGCAAGCGCCTAGAATTTCAGCGTGGCGTCGTCGTGTTTGGGTGGCGGGTGGCTGTCTCTCTGGCGGCGCATCCCGTAGGCGAGGGCAAGCCCCAGCACGGCAGAACCGATGACGACGGCGAGTAGTGCGAAGAAATTCTCCATGACATTCTCCTCCCGGCAGCGATGATAACACAATCGGACGCGCACAACCAAATTCCTGCACATCCTCGAGAACCGGCATTGGCTGCAGGCAAAAGTCGAGCCCGAAGGGACAACGAGGGCGGGGCGTGGGTTGTTCCGAGCGGTTTGAAGATATCCGGTTTAATCGGCCGGACGCGGGCTTTGGTTGTCCGATCTGCGTTTGGAGCCGTCGGCGAAGTCGATGGGACTTTGTCAGTTTCGCGTTGAGACCGCCTGGCCGCACGTGATGGCATGGTCCGGAATGTGCGGCCTCAAAAAAAGAACGAAAATAGAACAAAGTTTGTCCGAGAGGGTTGCCATTCGCCTAGAACCGGGCTAAGGATATTACAGGATGGTCGTTTCGTAATCGAAGCGGCCTTTTTCATTTTAGCGGGGCAGGCGGCCCTTCCGGGCGACACCTCTCGTTGTACTCAACACCTCTCGTTGTACTCAACGGCGCCCAGTTTCTCTCTGTTCGTCTTCGACCCTCTCCAGCGCCTGATTTGACAGGCTTTCCGCAGGCTTTCTTTCGACGGGTCCTTCGCGCCTTTCGCGGGGATCGAGTGCTGCGCACAGGCTGGCCGATGCCGTGTTCTGTTCGGGGCCACCGTCGTCCTGATTGCGCCTGTCGATCACCTGGCGGGCGCCGTGATGACCCTTGCGCGCGCGCTCCGCAACCAGCGAAGTGCCTCCTGCTGGTCGGGCTCGACACCGATGCCCTTGTGGTCGATCGCTGCCAGGCGGGCTTGCGATGCGGCGTCGCCCTGGCGGGCGGCTTGGCCGTTCCAGTGGTAGGACGCAGCGTAGTTTTCCTTGCGGCCATCGTTGAAATAGATTTCGCCGAGCGCCGCCTGGGCGTCGAGATTTCCTGACGTGGCGAGTTCGAGCAACCTTGGCGAGACATTTGCGGCGGAGAGCCGCGGCTTAAAAATGGTCTTCAACCTTCTGACTGCATTTTGGATCATCAGACACCCGTCTTATTCATCGCATAATTCCTCAAAGTCGGCATCGATCGAACGGATAAATTATGCTGCGATTTGAAAGTGTTATGTCTTCAACCTGCCTGTCATATCCGCTGCGAGGCGCCTTTGGCCGCCCAGCGTGCCGCGAATGCGCTGCGTGTAAATTAGTATTGGTGACAGAATACAACCTAAGGTCAAGTAGGTGAATGCAATTCCCCGTGGATATCGGGTGGCTGTTGCCTGATTGCCGATGGCCGGGCGCGTGGGTGCGTGGGCGACATTAGAGAGCTTTGCGGCGCTACTGCATGTTTCCTTAAATCGACGCGTGGCGCTGCATGGGAGCCATCATCATGAGCATCGGTAAGCCAGCCAAGGACCCGAAGACCGGGCGCTTCCTGCCGCGTGTGCCGGGGGCGGCGACACCAGTCCGGACACGCGCCCGCAAGGCGGTGCGCACCAAGCTCGGCGAGCTGTTTCTCGAAGACATGCTTGTTGCCTGGGAGAGCCGGGGGGCGGCCGCGATCCACGCGCTGATCGAAAAGAGTCCGCACGATTTTCTCAAGGCCGTGGCCTCGCTGATGCCGAAGGACGTGAATGTCAATGTCAACCAGATCGGCGAGATGACGGATGCGCATCTGCCCCCCCTTTTCCTCCGGCTGCCGATCGATGCGCTTTGGCGGTCGTACTATCGATCATATGAATATCCGCATCGCCACACTTGACCAAAGCCTCAACCAGCCGCCGCCATATTCCCCGTGCCGACCAGCGATGAAACCGGTTGTAGATGGTCCTCCTTTGGTTGAGTGATTGAATCATGGCAACGAAGAATGTTCAATGGCTTGATTGGGTTTTGACCCTAGAGCCACAAGAACAAACCACTCATCGGATCCTTCAGCGAAGAATCTAAATCAGATGTCAGCCAAAATTATTGGGTCCAGAGCCTAAACGGCGATTGAGGCCGCAAGCACTGCCAGAAGTGTCGCGAGTGCGAGAGCGGCTCCGTACTTGGCCACTGTGATGCGGCGGCGGCGTCCGCCGGTCCAATCGTAGCTCATGGTCTTGCTCCGACGACTTTCATGTCGCGACGCGGACGATCGGTGATTCTGCTTAACAAATAGGAAAGCATTGTCGACAAAACTGCGCTTGCGTTTTGGGGATGCTGTTAGTCTGGCGTCCAGAGGCCCCTATGAGGCGGAGGTAGCGTATGCCGGATGCTTCGATCGACTTGGCGCTCTATTCGGCAGCGCTGAACATCACTGCGCCACCGGCGCTTATCCGGCCCTTTCTCGACCAGTTGGCGGAGGGCCAATTCTCCGTTGATGAAATCAGGAGGCGTTGCGCGGAGAACGGCGTCCGCCTCAAGGCCCATCTGCGCAAGGGCGAACGCACCCGCAAGGACCTGCGTGCGGCCTTCGACCTGCAATCGGTGGAGCGGCGGCACTTGGATATTCTCGACATGCTGATTGCGAGCCTGGAGGCCAAGGCTGCGCGTGACGCCAGCGAGTTCGATGGGCTGCTGGATGATTTCAAGGCGAGGGTTTCAACCCTTTCCGGCTCTGTCGATGTGGGGGAAGCGGCAGAGCTCGAAGAGATCTACAGGACGATCGAGGCGCAGGTGCGGGTGGAGATCGGTGAACTCGTCGATGTCGCCCAGTTCTTGCGTGGCCTGCGCTCGAGATGCGGTGACGACCGAGGCGAGAAACGCTTACCCGACAGCGAAAGCCTCAAGACGTTGCTGGGTTCGTTGTCGCCGTCCAAGCCCCCCTCTGTCTCCTAGTGCGTTTCCGGTCTAAACGGAGTCGTAGAAACGCTCTATCTCTTTGTCTCGACGCATTTCCTGACGGAAAACCGCTTCGCACTTTTCCTGGGAAGGCTCCAAACCGGCGAGAGTCCGCATGTCCTATTCGGTCGGACGCGGCTGTTACCGGCGACCCTGCGATGCAGGCGCCGCGACAGATGTTGTCCGCGAATTGCCGCTTGTCAGTAGGGCTGCACCATGATGACACAGCTGACAAGCACGATGACCAAAGCGGTCATCTTCACGAATGCGGCATCCATCATGGCTAGATCTCCCCTTTGATCGTTTCCTTAAATCCCATTCGATTTAAGGAAACATGCAGCAATTCAAAGTGCTGCAGCAATCTTTGCGCCTCTAATAAGACGCGCGGCGCTGTAGCAACACATTACCGTTGCTTCTGGTTCCCAATCTAAACAGGACAAACGACATGAACATGAACCGACGCATCAACGCGGCGGGCCTTGCGCTCGTCAAGCAGTGGGAAGGTCTGAAGACGAAGGCCTATCGGGACGTCGCCGGTGTGTGGACCATCGGCTATGGCCATACCAGCGCCGCGGGCGCTCCGGCGGTGACGCCGGGAATGGTGATCTCCGAGGCGCAGGCAGACGATATCCTGAGGGCGGATTTGGCGACATTCGAGGAACGGGTCTTGCGTCTCGTTAAGGTGCCGCTTTCCGACAACCAGTTCGCCGTGCTTGTCTCGTTCGATTTCAACACCGGTCGCCTCGGCAAATCGACTTTGCTGAACAAACTGAATGGCGGCGACTATGACGCTGTGCCGGGCGAGCTTATGAAATGGGTCAATGCCGGCGGCAAGCGCGTGAAGGGGTTGGTCAATCGCCGAGCTGCCGAAGCCGGGCTTTGGGCCAAGGGCGAGTTCGTGGCCTCCAACACCGTTATCGCCGCGCCGAAGCCGCCCGAAGCGGAACAAAGGAGAATATCTCCTGGCTCGCGGGCATTCTGTCCTCGCTCGGCTTTGCGTTGACCGGAAGTGGCCCGCTGCAATGGGTGTTTGCCGGCATCATTGTTGCTGCCTTCGCAATCGGCGCCTTCCTCTTCGTTCGCAAGCGGCTCGATCCGGCATGATCGCCCGGCCAAAGATCCTTTTCGGCGGGCTTGTGCTCGCTGCCGTCACCTGGGCCGTACTCGAGATCCGGGCGGACGGCGCCCGGTCCGTTCTTCATGCGATTGAAAGGCAGAATGATGACGCTGCGAACCGCGCTCGAAAGATGCGCCTTGATTACGATTCCTGTCTTCGCGCTGGCGGGCTATGGGATTTCGGCGCCGAAGACTGTGACCGGCCTTAAAAGCGTCGTCGGCGTCGACCTTGTCGGCGCGCGCGGCGCGACGCCGGCAGATCAGCGCAAGATCGACCGCACTGTCGTCGGTCTCTGCGCCGCGGCAGTCTGGTCAAAGGCGGACTGCGCAAGGCACGGAGGGCGTCAAGATGTCTCCAGCTGAAATCGATGTCAGCGTGCACCGCCAGCTCGGAGAGCTGGTCGCGGGCATGCGCGGTCTGCAGGAATCGATCCGGCGGATCGAGGAGGGCGCACAACGTGCCGAGGATAAGGCGACGAGCAGTCGGGCGGGCGTCCATCAGCGGATGGACCAGTTGGTCGATCGCGTCGGTGATCTCGAGGCTTCGGTCTCGACGCTTGGTGGTGACGTTGCAGAGATGAAGCCGGTGACCGACGACGTCAAACGCTGGAAGCTGATGGGCATCGGCGCCCTTGGTGTTACCGGCATAGCGGCGATGGCGCTTGGCGTCAGCTTTGCCGAGGCGATAAGGCGGATCATATTCGTCATTGTCGGAAAGGGGTGATGGTGTCGTTCGCAGCTGCTGCTCTGCCTTGGCCGAACAGGGGTGAGCCAAGCAACGTGACAGCGGCAAGCTGCCGCTGTCACTGATGTGCGCGTGAGAGCATGAGGCGTGAAGGGGGCCGCGGAAATGGTTCGATTGGCTCAGTCCAACCGGGCCAGCCTAATGAAGCGTCTGGACGGGATGTTCGGTGAACGTGTGGATGCCATCGCGTTCGATCGTGGCGAGGAATTCTTCGTAGGCGTCGCGGTCGGTGGGGAAGGAATCTTCCCAGACGGTGGAGTAGCCCTCCTCGTCGATCACCTCGAGCGTCCAGTCGAGATTGGAGCCCGTCGGGCGCGAGATGCGGATATGAACAACGACGTCGTCGTCGGCAAACTCGCCGGACAATTCCGAAAGCTCCAGGTCTTCTTCTGTTTGGGTCATGAGCGTTTATAACATGTCCTGAGTGAGCGAACCAATCTTGTGGCGGTTCCTGGCCTTTGCCTGCGTACGAAGGCTACGTTTGCGTAGCCGATTACTGCATGTTTCCTTAAATCCTATTCGATTTAAGGAAACATGCCGTAATTCAAAGTGCTACAGCAACCTTTGCGCGTCTGATGAGACGCGCGGCGCTGTAGGTGAGGGCGTTTGACGCCTTGATAGGCCGAAAGGCGATTGCCATACAATAGGATAGGTTTGGCCGGGGTTGCTTTGCAACCCCGGCGTCTTTTGCACGTCAAGATGGCGGCAATAGCGAAACGATCCCGGATCGCTACTGCATGTTTCCTTAAATCCTATTCGATTTAAGGAAACATGCAGTAATTCAAAGCGCGACAGCGATAGCAGGTCATGCCGGCGCCGGTCATCCTTGTTGCCTTGCAACGTCACTGCTCGGGAGCCAACGACCACGGCTCGCTTCTGCGCTCGAACCACAGAGCCCGCTCGCACAGGGCCGCCTCGTCGCGTGTGCCGGAGCGGAATTCGCCGATGATGAATTTCGCCAGGCGATTGGCACGGTAGTCACTGCGCGGCATCCTTGCTGCAAGGCAGGCCGTGTTGAGAACCCGCTGGAGCATGGCGATCTCAGCTGGATTGAATGCACAATCGAAGTGTTTGGAATGATGCTGCATTTTGACCTCCCTACTGCATATTTCCATAAATCGTTTTCGATTTAAGGATGAAAACATGCAGCAATTCAAAGTGCTACAGCGACCTTTTCCGCGTCTGATAAGACGCACGGCGCTGTAGGTGCGACTGCGGGAGCCTTCATTTCTCACTGTCGGCTTGTATCGTCGTGCACGCATGTATCAGGTGGTCAAGTTCCACCTTATAGGGGCCGTGCTTCGCGAAAATCTCGCGTGCCTCCAGCGGCGGCAGGCCGGAGGCGGCGATGAATTCCTCCAGGTCGTATCGTGTATTCCAGTTTTTGACGATCCGGCCGAACTGTCTTTTCGTATCTGACGCAAACATGATGAACCTCCCGTTCTGCAGGCTAAATTCGCGACGCGAACGGTGGTTCCACGGTGCTGAAAATTCCGTCTTCTGGGATGTGCCGGCCCTGTTTTCTCAGCTTGCATCGTTCGGGCGCCGCCGCGACGGCCTCGCGACCAGACAGTTATAGAGAAACGTCTGTGGCAGGTCAGAAATCGCCACACGCGACCCGTTGCAGTTGTGGTCCTGCGGGCAAGACAGGCGTAGAGTAAGCCATTGCACATCAATCTTGAATGCGGTCTCGGTTATCCACGGAGAGGCCGCATTTTTTTGTGGCGGCCTCAGCGCTGATGCGGACTGCGCCGGCCGGGTCTGGCAACCCAGATGTCGACGGTTTCGGTCTCTTCTGTCCTTGGCGGTACCCGGCGCCGTTCGCGCCACAGCGCGCATTCCAGCAGCGTGCGCTCGTCGCCATTGCCGATGCAAAATTCATCCATGATGAATTTGGCCAGCCGGTTGGCGCGTTCGCCGCGGCGTGGGACGCGGGCGGCAAAGCAGGTCGCGTCGAAGACCCGCTGCAGCATTTCGATGTCATCCGGACTTAATTGTCTGCCCGAGGTCTGCGGGAGATCATGCATTCGAACCTCCTTCATGGACGTCCATAGCCAGTGCCGAAGGGAGACAAGATACATCAGCCGTCTTATCGGGCAATACGGAAATATTCGCCTGCATCCCGGACGTGGTGTCGGCAGCAATTCCAAGTCCTACGGCGACCTTAGCGCGTCTAATAAGACGCGCGGCGCGGTAGACCGCGCCATCTGCGCACGATCGTTCAAGATCGATGCCCGCGCTCCATGCATGTTGGCACTTCATCGAAATGAGGAAAGACATGACGGAAAGCATCGAGACGTCCGACCGCAAGCCCATCAAATTCTCCGAGAAGCTGGAGATGATCGCGGAACTGTGGCAACCGCGCGTGATCGCCGAGATGAACGACTACCAGTTCAAACTCGTGCGCATCGAGGGCGATTTCATCTGGCACGACCACCCCGAGACGGATGAGACGTTCATCGTGCTCGATGGCATCCTGCGGATCGATTTCCGCGATGGATCTGTACAGATTGGCCCTGGCGAGATGTTCGTCGTGCCTCGAGGCGTCGAGCACAAGCCGTTTGCAGAGAGCGAGGTGCGGATGCTGCTGATAGAACCGCGTGGCGTTTTGAACACCGGTCATGCCGGCGGCGAGCGCACAGCGCAGAACGACCGCTGGATCTAGGGCAGGGCTGTCGCGCTGGCGTTTCCTTGATGCCCGCTCGCGTCGTATTCCTGTCAGGCGCCTACAGCGCCGCGCGTCTTATCAGACGCGCAAAGGTCGCTGTAGCACTTTGAATGGCTGCCTGTTTTTATCCTTAAATCAAATAGGATTTGAGGAAACATGCAGTAGTGATCACCCGCGCCTGATCGGCAATGCCGATGCTAGAAGGGGCAGGCCGGGCCGACGGCCAGGCAGGCACGGGCGAAATCGGCCCCCGGATCAGTGCAATGCTGGTGTAATGAAATCAGTAGAGTTTGCCGCCAATGCTCCAACGATGAGGATTGGCGTCATCCCATGTGTTTTCTCAGGATCGGTCTGCTGGCATGTCACCTGCTCGGGGCGTCATCCCAGATGGAACACAGCCGCCTCGAAGCGAGCGGCGACGATCGCTTTGCACTCGAGCGACAGTTCGTTCAGTATCGCCCGGATCCCTGCCGCGACGGGCGTTTCAGTGACGGCCGGCCGCGCAGCTGCGCGGAGCTTCGCCGCTGGCTTGACGACGGCGGCGACCCCGGCTGGCGAAAGCACCGGGAGGGATTGAGTTGGGCCGAGCGTCGCCGGCGGATCTGCACCGACGGACGTTTCAGCGATGGCCATGCGCATACCTGCGACGAGCTGATGGAGCGATACCATCCGCAGGACGAGGATTAGAACATTTCCTGAGATAACCCCCTGCCGTATTGCATCCCTCCGATTTTCTGAAAAGTGGTCGAAAAATAATGGTCTTTCATCAAGCTAGCTCTTCATCGCCGCTACGATACTTGGTCTCCATCCTGTTGTGGCCGGCGCTTTATTTCGGCGGACTGGCCGCAGCCGGATTGGCTTTTGCCACATCCTCGCCGGTGCCCTGGTTCAACGTCGTCTACCTCTCGGTGGTGGCGATCATCGCGCTGTTCGAGCGCATCATGCCCTATGAGCCGACCTGGCTTGCTCCGGATGGCGAGACGCTCAACAATCTCGGCCATACGATGTTGACGAAGGGGATCGTGCAGATCGCGGCGGCGTTCGGTGCATCCTTTCCATTACTGGTCGCCATTTTCGCGCAGCCGTTCTTCGGGTCGCAGCCGCATATCTGGCCGGCACATTGGTCGATGTTCGCCCAGGTCGTGCTCGGGCTGGTCGTTGCCGAGTTCGGGCTCTATGCCGCTCACCGCCTGGCGCATGAGCGGCTTGGGCTCTGGCGCTTCCACGCGCTGCATCACAGTGTCACGCGGCTTTGGGTGCTGAACACCGGCCGCTTTCACGTCGTCGATTCCCTGCTGAAGGTGGGCCTCAGCCAGCTGCCGCTCTATCTGCTCGGGGCGCCGCTGCAGGTCTTCCTCTGGATCGGTGCCGTCACCGCCTTTACCGGCCTTCTGACCCATTGCAATGTCCAGATGCGCACCGGCCCGCTTGACTGGGTCTTCTCGACGCCACGGCTTCACCGCTGGCACCATTCGAAGGACATGGCCGAGGGCAACAGCAACTACGGCGAAAACATCGTGCTTTGGGACCAGCTGTTCGGCACCTACTTCAATCCCGACCGGCCATCCTCCACCGACATCGGCATCACCGGCAAGGTGTCGCGCAGCTTTGTCGGCCAGCTGGTGCAGCCTTTTTCAAAGAGCGGCGCGCGCCAGATCTTGGGGCGAAAGCCGAGCGGCGATTAACGGCGCCCGGAAAACGTGTTGGCGAAACATGCCGGCGTCGACGCCGTGCAGATCAGGCGGGCGCGGCGGCTGCAAGTCCTGCCATGGCCGGCCGTCGCGTGCCGTCCGACACCGAGAAGCGCAACCGGTACTCCCGCGGCGACAGGCCGAGGATCTTGCGGAAGATCTTGCGGTAGGCGTTGGTGTCGTCGTAGCCGCTCTGCCAGGCAACCTGCTCGATCGACAGGTGCGAGCGCTCGAGCAGGTCGCGTGATTTGGCGATCCTCAACCGCTGGCAATATTCCGTCGGGTTGAAGCCGGTCGCCTTCTGGAAGCGCCGGAGAAAAGTGCGGTCGCCGAGCCCGGCGCGCTCAGCCATCATCTGCAGCGTCACGCCCTTGGTGTTGGCGCCGTGCAGCCAGTGCTGGATTTTCAGGATCGTGCTGTCGCCGTGGTCGAGCTTGGGCGCAAAGACGCTGTAGTAGCTCTGTTCGCGGGCACCGGGATCGATGATCATGAAGCGGGCGGTTGCCAGCATCACATTGGTTCCAAGGAACCGGTCGACGAGTTTCAGCCCCAGATCGATCCAGGCCATCATGCCACCGGCAGTGATGATATCGCCTTCGTCGATCAATAGCTTGTCGGTATCGACACGGACATCGCGGTAGCGATCGGCGATCAGGTCCTGGTGCGACCAATGGGTGGTGATCGTGCGACCTGCGGCGAGCCCGGATTCCGCCAGCAGATAGGCGCCGCCGCAGACCGAGCAGACAGTGGTGCCACCGGCATGCTGCTCGCGCACGAAGGCGGGCAGCTGGCCCATGCGCCCGCCTACGGGCAGCTCCGCCAGCGTCGGCGGCAGGATCAGCGCGACGAGACCCGAGGAGGGGCCGGGGTGGGTGTCGAGCGTCTTTTCGACCGAGCCATCCTCCTGAAGCTGCCAGTGGCTGACGCGGATGCGAGGTGCGCGTGCGCCGCCCTGTTCTGTCGCCTGCATGCCGGCCACCTGGAACATGTCGGTCAGCCCATGGACCGCCGACTTCAGCGCGCGCGGATAAACGACGATGCCGATCTCCGCCGGTTCGCTTTCGAGTGGTTTTGTCACTTCTGCCCCCATCGTTGTCAGCTTTGCCGGTCGAGAGGGTAGGCCGGTCATTCTATCAATTCAACCAGCGCTCCGGAACGGAGATCGCCGGTCAACCGAGATGGAAGAGGGCAGGACAATGATTGAAGCAGAAGCAGTTTCCACAGCAGTCTCCACTGGCCTTTCGCGCCGCACAGTTCTTTCGGCTGCCTTTGGCGCCGCGGCCACAGCCGCCGCCGTTCCAGCCGTCATTCGCCCGGCGAAAGCCGAAACCGCATCAAGCACCACATCCGACACATTGGGAGTAACGACCATGGGCAGCCGCATCATCACCCGCGATGGCGTCGAGATCTACTACAAGGACTGGGGCTCAAAGGAGAGCCCGGTGGTCGTGCTCAGCCACGGCTGGCCATTGTCATCGGACAGCTGGGAGGCGCAGGCCTTCCACCTCGCCAGTAACGGCTTCCGCGTCATCACCCATGACCGGCGCGGCCATGGCCGCTCCTCTCAGCCCTGGGACGGCAACGACATGGATCACTATGCCGACGATCTTGCCGACCTGATCAATGCGCTTGATCTGAAGGACATATTCCTCGCCGGGTTCTCCACCGGCGGTGGCGAAATCACCCGCTATATCGGCCGTCACGGAACAAGCCGTATCGCCAAGGCCGGATTGATCTCGGCGGTGCCGCCGCTGATGGTCAAGACCGACAGCAATCCCGGAGGGCTGCCGAAGGAGGTGTTCGACGGGTTGCAGGCGGCAAGCCTGAAGGATCGCTCCAAGCTCTATCGCGATATCGCCTCGGGTCCGTTCTTCGGCTTCAACCGGCCGGGTGCCGTGGCTTCGCAGGGCATGATCGACAGCTTCTGGCTGCAGGGCATGATGGGCGGGCACAAGAACACCTATGACTCGATCGTCGCCTTCTCGCAGACCGACTTTACCGAGGACCTGAAGAAGTTCGACGTGCCGACGCTGATCATCCATGGCGACGACGACCAGATCGTGCCGATCGATGCGGCCGCCCGCGCTTCGAAGCAGCTGGTGCCGAGCGCCACCCTGAAGGTTTATCCCGGCGCGCCGCACGGCATCACCGACACCCACAAGGACCAGCTCAACGCTGACCTGCTCGAATTTGCACGGTCTTGACCCTCGGCCCCCGGCCGGTGCCGCGGAAACGCGCTGCCGGCCGGTTGCTCTCGCTCAAAACAGAAGGAACCGATCCATGACCTGCACAGACGACAAAACCTCCGGCCTCAACCGCCGTTCCTTTCTCGCCGGCTCCGTAGCGGGCGCTGTATTGCCGCTGCTGCCGAAGGGCGTTTACGCCGCAGACACCCACCGCTTCACCCATGGGGCTTTCGATATCGCCGTCGTCAGCGACGGCTTCCTGACGCTGCCGGTCAGCATCGTGCTACCGGATGCGGCGCCGGAGGAGCGCGACGGAATCATGCGCCGGCTCGGCGGCACGCCTGAGGGCGCACCCTTCCACACCAACATCCCGTTCATCCGCACCGGCAGGGACCTGATCGTCGTCGACAACGGATCGGGCGGCAATTTCCAGGCGAGTGCCGGCAAGCTTGCGGCCAATCTGGCGACTGCAGGTATTAATCCGGCGGATGTGACCAAGGTGGTCTTTACCCATGCCCACCCGGATCATGCCGGCGGCACGGTCGGGGCAGACGGCAAGCTCACCTTTCCGAATGCGCAATATTTCGTCTCGGAGCGCGAATGGGCATTCTGGACGAACCCCGACTACGAGAAGGTCATGCCGAAGGCGCTGCACGGCTTTGCCCGCGGTGCGCAGCGCGATCTTTTCGCGGTCAAGGAGCGCCTGACGCTGGTCAAGCCGGGCGACGAGATCGTGACCGGCATGCAGGTGCTCGACACGCGCGGCCACACGCCGGGCCATATCTCGCTGGAACTTGCCGGCGACAACGGGCTCGTCATCTCAGGCGATGCGGCAACCAGCAATATTGTCTTCTTCGAGCACCCGGACTGGCACTTCGGTTTCGATACCGATCCGGAGCAGGCGCTGAAAACCCGCAAGACGCTGATCGACCGGGCAGCAACGGAAAAGCTGACGCTGCTCGGCTACCACTGGGGCTATCCCGGCATCGGGCGGGCCGAACGGAACGGTGCCGCGTATCGCTTCGTCGCGGGCGCGTAGGGGGCGAGGCCGCTGTCGCCACCAGGCGCAATGGCCAACGTTGGATCAGGGGTTCTTGCCATGGCAATGCCTAAACCGTCCTCATCTCTGTGCTTGTCACAGAGATCTCGCGCAGTTCCGTAGGAACTGCGGGACCAGCCCAAGTCTTTGGGCTGAAGGGTCTTTTGACTCGACAGACGTCGGGTCGCTGGATTCCGGCACAAGGCCGGAATGAGGGACTGGGGATGTTCCTACGCTCAAAGCAGGCCTGTCAGCTGCCAGGCCAGGGCGGCGCCTTGTTGTGGCGCCGCCTCTCTTGGCTCAAAGCTGAAGCTCGCTGTCCTTGATGTCGCTGATCGGCGACAGCATTTCCAGCTTCAGCGGGCGGGCCTCGCGCTTCTCAGTGGCGATGCGCGGCCAATCGGGATTGGCGAGCGCGCCGCGACCGAGCGCGATCATATCGGCGCCGGCCTGCAGCACCTGCTCGGCGCGGGCGATATCGTGCAGACCGCCATTGGCAATGACGAACAGATCGGGCGCATGCTGGCGGGCAAGGGAGACCAGCGATCTGCCGCCGGAAGCAAAGGCCGGTTGCCAGGCTTCGAACTCAGTCACGTGTACGAAGTCGGCGGGACTGGTGGCCAGCGCCTTGAAAACGATGGCAGCACCTTCTTCGCCCTCCGCCCATTTATGTAAGGGGTCGTTGACCTTGCCCTGGGACAGGCGGATGCCGACGGGCACCTTATCGCCGACGGCGCTGCGAACCGCGTCCAGCACTGCGAGGCTCAGGCCCAACCGCTTGCCGATGTCGCCGCCCCAGCGATCCTGCCGCCGGTTGGTGTAATCGGTGAAGAACTGGTCGAGCAGATAGCCGTTGGCGCCATGGATCTCGATGCCGTCGAAACCGGCGACATCGATGGAAAGCCTGGCGGCTTGCGCAAAGCCTGATATCGCTTCGGCAATCTCCGTCCCATCCATCTCCCGCGGCTCGGCATAGAGACCCTCACCGTGGTAGGAGACCATCTGTTTGCCTCTCGGCTGCAGTGCCGAGGGTCCGACTGTGTCGCTGCGGAAGCGATTGCCCTGGGCGAGCGCACCGCCATGCATAAGCTGGGCAAAGATGCGGCCGCCCGCGGCGTGCACCGCATCGACGACCGCCTTCCAGCCTTCCGCCTGTTTCCGGTCGGCAAGTCCCGGTTGGTCCCTATAGGTTTGCGCATAGGCCTTGTCGGGATAGATGCCTTCAGTTGTCAGGAGGCTGAAGCCGCCCTTTGCGAAGCGCCGGTAGTAGTGCGCCATCCTTTCGGTCGGTACGCCCTCGGCAGTGGCGCTGATGCGGGTCATCGGCGCGACGGAAAGCCGGTTGCCGAAGGCCAGCCCTTTGAGCGTCGTTCCGGTCAGGATCGGCGAGGCGACCGTGCTGTGCGCGTTCATCTCAACGATCCTCGGTCAGCGCAATCGCCTCGATCTCGATCATCGCCTTCGGCGAATAGAGCGAGGAGACCTCGATGATGCTGTCGGCGGGATAGGGTGCCGAGAACCATTTGCGGCGCAGCTCGACGATCTTCCCGAAGTTTTCCATCGAGCGCAGGAAGATCGTTACCTTCACGACCTTGGAAAGGCTGGAGCCGGCAGCAGTCAGGACGCGGTCGAGATTGCGGAAGGCCTGCTCGGCCTGACGGTCGAAATCGTTCTCACCGACGATTTCGCCATCGTCGCCGATTGCGGCCTGGCCGGAGACGAAGACGAAACCGTTGGCCCTGATCGCCTGCGAAAGCAGGAATGGCGCGTAAGGATCGGGCTTGGTGATGACCTGTTCGAGAAACACGGGGAATCCCTCTATGCTTGAGTTCAACTCAGCTTGGCGGCGTTGCCTTGGCTGCTGAACTCAATATGATGAGGCTTCGCCCGGCTGACAAAAGACCATTTTTCAGCCGACAGATGAATTCAAGTCATTTGTTGCCGTCATGAGAAAATTGCCGCCGCTCGGCGCATTGCGGGTTTTCGAAGCGGCCGCCCGCCGCTTGAGCTTCAAGCAGGCGGCGGACGAGCTGAACGTGTCGGCGACGGCCGTCAGCCATCAGATCCGCCAGCTTGAAGATCTGCTGGAGCTGAAGCTGTTCGAGCGCGGCACGCGCCAGGTGCGGCTGACGCCGGCTGGGCAGACGCTGTTTCCGGTGCTACGCGATGGGCTCGACCGCTTCGAGCAGGCGATCGGCGAACTGCGCCGCAGCCGTGACACCAAGGTGGCGCGGCTCACCTCAACCGTCGCCTTCGTCGCCAAGCGGCTGGCACCGCTCGCCGGCAGCTTTCGCGACGCTCATCCGGACTGGAACCTGCGCCTCGACGCCTCGAACAGGACGGTGGATCTGGATGCCGATGCCGACGCGGCCATCCGCTATGGCGACGGGCAGTATCCCGGCCTGCTTTCCGAGCCGCTTTTCGCCGATCGTTTCGCGCCGGTCTGTGCGCCGCGGTTGGCGCCGATGTCCCTCGATGCGCTGCGAGAGACGACACTCATTCACTTCGATTGGGGGCCGGCGCGGCGCGACGACGAGCGGGCGCCGGTCTGGCGGCAATGGCTGAGGCACGCAGGCGTCACCGATATCGACCCGGCTGGCGGCCTCTCCTTCACCGACGAGATCCATGCGGTGCAATCGGTCGTGGCCGGGCAGGGCATCGGTCTCTTGAGCCTGACCCTGGTTGCCGAGGAACTTGCCTCCGGCATACTCGTCCAGCCGTTTGCACTGTCGCTCGAAAGCTACCGCTACGATCTGGTCTATAGTCCGCGGGCTGCCGAGCGGCCGGCAACGCAGGTGCTGAGGGATTGGGTACTGCAGCAGTTCAACGGCGGAAGCCAGTAAGAGGCGAGGCAGCCGATCGCCTCGGCAAGCTCAATTGCCGCAAGGTAGGCCCCGCAATCAGTCGAAGTCACCGAAGACGTCGAGGCTCCTCCAGCGGCGGCTGACGAGGCGCAGCGAGCGATCCGGTTCGATCACGTAGGTCTCAAAGACCTGACGGCCGAATTGGTCGAAGAACTGGTGCGGCACGATACTGCCGACCGGCGCCTTCTTCAACTTGGTGCGAGGCTGGCCGCCATAGGTGATGCTGCCGGGGATCGGCTGAAGGTTCGGCGAGTAGCCGTAGGTCTGAACACCAGTGGTGCAACCACTGAGAAGGAGGACGACGGAAAGGGCGGCAAGAGCATGTTTCATATCGATGGTCCTCGACTATGCAGAAGGCGGATCGGAGTTCTGCCCGACGCCATGCGCAACTTCCAGGGCGTTACGACTTACTTTGGCGCCTGCGGGCGATAATCCAGCACCTTTCTCTAAAGTGTAGCGCTTCAACGGAAATTTCCAAGTTTCCGTGCGGCGATTGCCGATGGCGACAGGACCCTCGGTGGCCGCGTGTCTCATTAGACGCGCAAAGCTCGCTGTAGCACTTTGAATTGCTGCATGTTTCTACGCTTCTTCGCGGGTGAGGCCGTCGCGCAGCATCTGGACCTTTTCGTTGAGATCGATCATCTCGGGCACGGTAAATCCGGAACGACGCAGCAGCGTGTCGGTGAGGCATGCGGTCTTGGGGTGAAGCTCCTTGCCCTTCTCTGTCAGGAAAACCTCGACCAGCCGTTCGTCGACGGTGCTTCTGCGTCTTGAAAGGAAACCGGCCGCCTCGAGCCGCTTGACTGCCGGGGTGATGGTGCTCGGTTCCAGGCCGAGCCGATCGGCAATCGCCGATATGCTCAAGCCGTCCTGTTCCCACAGTGTACTGACGGCCAGATACTGCGTGTAGGTGACGCCGAGCGCGTCCAGCATCGGCTTGTAGGCGCGATTGATGGCGATCGCTGCCGAGTAGATCGAGAAGCAGAGCTGGCTGTCGAGCGGAAGCGGTGCGGGTTCGGTCATGGTCGTCTCCAATATTTAAGTCCGTGGCTTTTCATGAGCTTAGCACGAAAACCATTATTGCGATAATAAAATGCTGGACAGGTGATCGCGTAAGGCATATCTAATGATTACCGCGATAACAACTATCGCGCTAACAAATTAAGGAGTTGCGCAAATGTTGAAGACATCTCTGCTTGCCGCCGCCGCCTCGCTCACCCTGGCCGCCACCGGCACCACCGCGTTTGCCGCTGATGCAGGCGCAAAGAACGTCGTTCTCGTCCATGGCGGTTTCGTCGATGGCGCCGGCTGGAAGGGTGTCTACGACATCCTGAAGAAGGACGGCTACACCGTCAGCATCGTCCAGAACCCGACGACCTCGCTTGCCGCCGACGTCGCTGCCACAAGGCAGGCGATCGACAAGGCTGATGGATCGGTGGTGCTGGTCGGGCATTCCTATGGCGGCGTCGTCATCAGCGAAGCCGGCACCCATGAGAAGGTGCAGTCGGTCGTCTACATCGCCGCGTTCGCCCCGGATAAGGGCGAGTCGGTCTCGTCCTTGATTGCCAACCCGCCGGCCGGCGCGCCGGTGCCGCCAATCCTGCCGCCGGTCGATGGCTTCCTGTTCCTCGACAAGGCAAAGTTCGCCGCATCGTTTGCTGCTGACGTCGATGCCGAGACGGCCGCCTTCATGGCAGACTCCCAGGTTCCGTGGGGCGTCGAAGCGCTGGCCGGCGCCGTCACCGAGCCTGCTTGGAAGACCAAGCCGAGCTACTATCTGGTTGCGGGTGAAGATCGCATGATCCCGCCGGCTGCCCAGCAGATGATGGCCAAACGCGCCGGCTCAACCGTCGTCGAAGTGCCCGGCAGCCACGCCGTCTATGTCTCCAATCCGAAGGCGGTCGCCGATCTCATCGAGAAGGCGGCGGAAACCGCCAACTGATCGTCGGCGACGAACGACACAGCAACAATCGACCAACACAGGGCCGGGAGAGGGATCTCCCGGCTCTAAAGCGCGTCGCGATCTCCAGGATTCGCTTGCTGCCCTTTAAGCTCTTGTTTTTGCGCATGTCGTCATCACAAAGCCGCTGCGCACTTTTGCACGACATGCTCTAGATTGCCGACATACCCCAGAGAATCCTGTCTAACGGGAGGCTCACCCAGTTCTCCCTCATTCCGGCCCTGTGCCGGAATCCAGCGAGCTGACGTCTGTCAGGTCGAAAGACCTTTCAGCCCAAGGACTTGGGCTGACTGGATTCCTGTGACGGGCACAGGAATGAGGGTGCTTTGAGCGCCGTGAAGGCGCCCGAATGTCGAACAGGTCATATGGATGACTTTGTCATCAGTCTGAGGGGCGGGAGAGGGATCTCCCGGCCGTGTTTGCTGGGCAGGACCTTCCGTCTTCCGAACGGCCCGGCGGCAACATGCAGCTTGCCCACAGCTTCGCCGTTGATGGCCACGCTGGCCCATTGGTACAAGCCTTCCACCGTCAGCTGTGGGAAGAGGGCAGGTTGCGAGTTCGCCGCGCCAACCCGATGCGTTTCGCGCTCATACCCAGATTTGTCGCTGCGGCGAATTCCGATTTGGCGAAACATGCGGTAGTCCTTGGGTGAACTTCCCGTCGGATTGTGCGTCAGGCCCCAAGCGCCTGTCGCGCGCTCTGCTGTCGCCCAGTCCTTCTGCCGAACCCAGGTATTGCATGACCGCCGAACAGTCCCTCGCGTTTATAGTCATCGGCGCCATGATGGCATTCTTCATCTGGGGGCGGTTTCGATATGACGTGATTGCCTGTTCCGCCCTGATGCTTTCGGTCGCCGTTGGCATCGTGCCTTTCGATCACGCCTTTGATGGTTTCAGCGACGATATCGTCATCATCGTCGGTAGCGCCCTTATCGTCAGCGCCGGGGTGGCGCGCTCCGGTGTCGTGGATGCGGCGATCCAGCGGTTTCTGCCGAACATTTCCTCGGTCCGGGCGCAGCTTGCGCTGCTGGTCATCACGGTCACGGTGCTTTCCGCCTTCATCAAGAATATCGGCGCGCTGGCGATCATGATCCCGGTGGCGTTCCAGTTTGCCCGCCGTTCCGGCGTCCAGCCCTCGGTGTTCCTGATGCCGATGGCCTTCGGCTCGCTGATCGGCGGGCTGATGACCCAGGTCGGAACCTCGCCCAATATCGTCGTTTCGCGCGTGCGCCAGGAGTTGACGGGCGAGAGCTTCACCATGTTCGATTTCACCCCCGTCGGCGCCACGCTTGCTGCCGTCGGTGTCGTCTTCCTGCTGTTTGCCTACAAGCTGGTGCCGCAGCGCACGAGCCAGCATGTCTCGGTGCAGGCGGCGATCGAGATCACAGACTATACCTCGGAGGCGGTGGTTGCCGCCGGTACGCCCATGATCGGCAAGTCGCTGAGCCAACTCGTCAAGATTGCCGACGGCGGTGCCGTCGTCACCGCGATGTTCCGGCGCGGCCTGCATGTGGCGCCATTGCCTGACGTCAAGCTCGAGGCCGACGATATCCTGCTGCTCGAAGGCGGGCCGGATGCGCTCGATCGTATCGTCTCGCAGGCCAAGCTGAAGATCTCCGGCGACCGTTCGCCGTCATCCAGCGAAAAGACCGGCGCGGAGATCGAGGCGGTCGAGGCTGTGATCGGCGGCGGCTCGCCGCTCGAAGGCATGACCGCGCAGCGCCTGGCGCTGTTCAGCAACCACAACATCAACCTGCTTGCCGTCAGCCGGCAGGGCGAGCGGCTGAAGCAGCGGCTCGGCAACATTCGCTTAAGGGCCGGCGATATCGTCGTGCTGCAGGGCGCGCGCCGTGAACTGCCGTCGTTCCTGCAGGACTTCGGCTGCCTGCCGCTGGCGCAGCGCGAGATCCTGCTTGGCACCATCCGCAAGGCGACGCTGCCGCTCCTCGTTCTTGCCGCCGCCATGGGCTCGACGGCCGTCGGCCTCGTGCCGATCCCGATCGCCTTCTTCGCCGCGGCCCTTGCCATGGTGATCTTCCGCATCATTCCGCTGCGCGACGTCTACCGGTCGGTCGACGGGCCGATTTTGGTGATGCTGGCAGCGCTGATCCCGGTCAGCGATTCGCTGCGCACGACAGGGGGCACCGACGTGATCGCCAGCTGGCTCGGCACGATTGCCGCGGGCCTGCCGCCGGCCGGGGCGCTGACGCTGATCCTGCTCGCCGCCATGGCAGTGACGCCGTTCCTCAACAATGCCGCGACCGTCCTGGTCATGGCGCCGATCGCCGCCAGTTTCGCGACCACGCTTGGCTACCGCCCCGAAGCCTTCCTGATGGCGGTTGCCATTGGCGCAGGCTGCGATTTCCTGACCCCGATCGGCCACCAGTGCAACACGCTGGTCATGGGCCCGGGCGGCTACAAGTTCAGCGACTATCCGCGCCTCGGCCTGCCGCTTTCGGTGGTGATTGTCATCGTCAGTGTGCCGGCGCTGATCGCCGTCTGGCCGCTGCGCTAATCGCCTTCCTAAAGGTAGTTGCTTCCTCTAACGGCAATCGGACCGGACCCCAGACGTCACTTCACAGCGACGACGACTTTCCCCTTGGCACGCCCCGTTTCGACATAGTCCAGCGCCTCGTTGGTCCTCTCGAACGGGAAGACCCGATCCACTACCGGTCGTATGGCACCTGTGTCGATCAGGGAGGTGATCTGACCAAGCTGCCCACCGTTGGCCGTCATGAAGTGGAAGGAGTAGCTGATCCTTCGGCGCTTCGATTTTCTCCTGATGCCGAAACTCAGCAGGCGCATGACCTGTTGAAGCAGCCAGCCAGAACCGTTCTGCCGCGCGAAGTCCGGATCGGGCGGACCGGAAATCGAAATCAGCTTCCCGCCCGGCTTCAGAACAGCAAGGGATTTCTCCAGCGTTTCCCTCCCTAGGCTGTTCAGCACGACGTCATAGCCCTGCAGCACTTTCTCGAAGTCATCCTTCTTGTAGTCGACGACGACGTCTGCGCCGAGACTTTTCACAAGAGCGATATTTGGTGTGCTCGTGGTCGTCGCCACATATGCCCCAAGATGCTTGGCAAGCTGGATCGCGATCGCGCCCACACCACCGGAGCCGGCATGGATCAGGACCTTCTGTCCCTTTTGCAAGTTGGCCCGCTCGACAAGCACCTGCCATGCTGTCAGGGCAACAAGCGGAATGGATGCGGCCTCGTTCATACTCAGATTGTTCGGCTTCATCGCTACATCGGCCTCGTCCATGGCGATGTACTCTGCAAATGTCCCGATGCGATCCTGGGCCGGGCGTGCATAGACCTCGTCACCAGGCTTAAATCGCCGGACATTGGCCCCGACCCTGACCACCACGCCCGCTACATCGTTGCCCAGCACCAGTGGAAGGCGGTAGGGAAGGATGACCTTGAACTCTCCGTCCCTGATCTTATTGTCCAAGGGGTTCACGCCGGCGGCATGAATCTCAACCATGACATCGTTCTCACGCAACTCCGGCTGTGGGCCTTCGCCGAGCCGGAGAGCGCCGCCTTTCAGATAGCGATCGATCAGGAATGATTTCATCAGACTAACTTTCGTTTCTATGGTGAGCCGGCAGCGCCAGCAGTGCGGCGGCGACAGCTCAATCGGGAAGTCTGCTGAACTTCCGAAGGTTCTTGTCGACGATGGACTCGGGCAGGAAGCGACGCATGAAACGGACTTGTCCTGCAGCTTTTCCGGCGGTGTAGCGTCGTTTGGGCGATGCCGCATTGGCGGCCCTTACGACGGCTTCGGCGACCACCTCGGGTGCATCGCCCTTCGCGACGATGTCGCGCATCAGCCTCTCCGCGTCGGCGCGAACCGTGTCGTAAACGGCAAGCGGGCGGTCCGGTCGCGTGATGTTCTCTTCGAAGGATGTGCGGGTTACGCCGGGCTCGACAAGCACGATGCGGATGCCTTGCGTTCGCACTTCGTGGTCAAGAGACTCCGAATAGCCTTCGATGGCATGTTTGGTCGATGCGTAGAGCGCATTGTAGGGGGCGGGGATCAGCCCGAGTATGGAGCTGAGGTTGACGATCCGTCCTCGATGCTGCCGTCTCATCGTGGGCAGCACCGCATTTGTCATGCGTATGATGCCGAACACGTTTACGTCGAAGACGGCTTTCGCCTGTTTCGTCGTGGATTCCTCAGCGCCGCCGAGCAGTCCGATCCCGGCATTGTTGACAAGAAGATCAATCCGTCCTGCGCGACTTAGAACCTCGTCGACGGTTGTCTGCACCGATGCGTCATCGGTTACATCGCAGATCAGCATCGTGATCCCGTCCGGGGTATCGGGCATCGGCTTTCGGCTGGTACCGAAGACACGGTAGCCATCGTGCCGCAGCGCTCGTGCTGTCACCAACCCAATGCCTGAGGAAGCGCCCGTGACCAGGGCAATGCCGCGTTCTGTCTTGCTCATCGGCTTGTGCTTTCATTTTATCATGGAATATCGCTGAACATTCAGTTACTATTAAATTAGTAGTTAGTCACTATCAAAAAGATACTAACATGAAAAATCTGTCGAGCCAGCCATGCCTGATCGCCAGGAGCCTTGCGCTTGTGGGGGATGCCTGGAGCATGCTGATCATGCGAGATGCCCATGCGGGCCTGACCCGCTTCGATGATTTCCGCAAAAGTCTTGGTATCGCGCCGACGATGCTGACGGGGCGGCTTTCAGCGCTGACGGAGGAGGGGCTGCTGGAGAAACGCCGCTATTCCGATCGTCCGCCACGAGACGAATATGTCCTGACCGAAGCTGGCCAAGACTTCCTGCCGGTTCTGTTTGCCATCGGCGCGTGGGGACGCAAGCATCGCGGCGGGGGCGAGGTAACCCGGTTCTTCGACGCCGAGACCGGAACGGAGATCGATCCCGTCACCATCGACCGGGCGACCGGCGCTCCAGTCGGGACACGTCCCATTCGTATCGCCGCACCGGAATGAGGCACCCCAGGCAGATGAAGTATCGCCTGACAACGCCTCTTGAAATCGCTTCCAGCACAGAGTTGCCGGTCCGTTGGTCGAGCAATGTCTTATGACCGTCGCCGGCAAACGCTGATGCCAGATTAATAGGTCCGGTTGACAGTCGCGATCGATCGTCCTGATGGCGTGAGAAGTGCTCTGCCAATGTGCGTCGCAGGCATCATTCGTTAGCTTGTGTTGTATTATGATATTACATAACAGATGAATATGAAAATATGCCGCATGTTGATATGCCAATGCCGCACCTTTGCGGTAAACGTCGGAAGCTGCTGGAACAATGACGGCCCGACTGCTTAGGTGGCAACGCCTTCCAGCGTCATGATCCGCGTCTTGGCGCAGCGCTCTCGGATCGCCTTGAGGCGTTGATACGCCGGCGAGTTGTACCACTCGAGCAAGGAGTGCATGTCCGGGAACTCGACAATGACGAGCCGGTGCGGCTCCCAGTCTCCCTCGAGCACCCGGGTAGCGCCACCGCGCCCCAAATATCGGCCACCATAGCGCGCCTCCGTTGCCGGCACTTCCCGTATGTATTCTTCAAAGGCCGCGGCATCGGTGACCTCGACATCCGCAATCAGATAGGCGGCCATGGCAGATCTCCTTTTCCACACAGGCGCCATCGAAGGATACGCCCGTTGGTCGGTGCGGGCGAGTTGGTCAACATATTTTTGTGTTGAATAATGTTATGTTATCACATAACAAATGCGCATGAAAAAATGCGACATGTTGATAGGCCAAGGCCGTGCTGTCGCGGCGGTTGTCACCTCCGCCGAAGTGTGCGACGAAGGCTTTGATGGTGCTGCAACCGCGACAATGCGGAAGCGGCTGAAAAGGGAACACGGAGCGGACGACCCAAATGGGGCCGAAACCGTGGCTGCCCCCGCAACTGTGAGCGGAAAGCGCATTCACACCATGTCACTGGCGATCAGCCGGGAAGACGTGGATGCGCCGCGACCCGCGAGCCAGGAGACCTGCCATCGAACCGATCAACCACAACGGACGGGGTGTTCCGATGGAAAAGAACTGGTTTTTGCGCGACGGTCATCCGTCATCATGCCGCGTTGCCACATTCTCTCCGGACCAATCCGGAGGAGAAGAGACATGGCCAATCCGGTTTCCCGACAGCACACGATAACGGTCTGCACCGATTGCCGTTTCACCGGCGGCCCATGCCGTCCGGGAGCGGATCTGATCCAGCGGCTGAACCGCAGTATTGCCGCGCTCGGCGAGCCGCTCGACCGGGATTTCTCCATTACTGGGACGGTCTGCATGGCCGCGTGTACCAGGCCTTGCACCATCGCTTTCCAGGCAACCGGCAAGGCGACCTACCTCTTTGGCGATATCTCGCCCGAGGAGGATATCGATGATCTCGTCTCGTTCGCGACCACCTATGCCGGAAGGGGCGATGGCATGACGCGGGCGGCCGAGAGGCCGCGCGGGCTTAACGGCAAGACGCTGGCGCGCATCCCGGCAGCGATGCTGGTCTCCGAAGACATCGGCTGGCATTTCCAATGATGGCGCGGGGAGGGACGAGCCGATGAGCTGCACCGCGACAGGGGCCGGGCTTCGGGTCCACGCCCTGGATTGGGGACCGCGCCCGGACCTGCGGCTGGTCCGCGAGATCGACTTTGCCATTGCGCCCGGCAGCCGGCTTGCCATTCTCGGGCCGAACGGTGCCGGCAAGACCTCGCTGCTGCGCTGCCTCTATCGCTCGGCCCAGCCGATAGCGGGCGCAATCGAGGTCGATGGCGTCGACATCTGGGCGATGACGGCGCGCGAGGCGGCAAAGATCATTGCCGTCGTGCTGCAGGAAATGCCGAGCGACTTTCCCTTCAGCGTGCGCGACGTGGTGATGATGGGCCGCATCCCCCGGCGTGAGGGCATGAGCGGCTGGACCGCGAGGGACCGCGAGACGGTTGCGCACGCGCTCGAGCATCTCGATCTCACCCACCTTGCCGGGCGGCAATTCGCGACGCTTTCGGGCGGCGAGAAGCAGCGGGTGCTGATCGCCCGGGCGCTTGCCCAGCAGCCGCGCATCATCATTCTCGACGAGCCGACAAACCATCTCGATATCCGCCACCAGCTCGAAATCCTCGAGTTGTTGCAGACGCTGCAGCTGACGATCGTCACCACGCTGCACGACATCAACCTGGCAGCCGAGTTCGCGACCGATGTGGCGATCCTGACGGAGGGACGCATGACGGCCTTCGGCCCGCCCGAAGACGTGCTCAACCCACAAGCGCTTTCCGCCGCCTTCGGCGTCACCGCCACTGCCCACAACAATGCCGTTTCGAGCGGCGCACGCTTTTCCTTTTCACTTGCTCGACAGGAACTGATTTCATGAAGACCTTCATTGCCCATTCCGCCTTTGCCCTGCTGGTTCTGGCGGCAACGCCGGCGCTCGCCTATCCCGTGACCGTCAAGAGCTGCAACCGCGAGGTGACCTTCGATTCAGCACCGAAGCGCGCCGTTTCCAACGACGTCAACCTCACTGAAATGATGCTGGCTCTGAAATTGCAGGACCGCATGGTCGGCTATACCGGCGTATCCGGCTGGAAGACGCTGGACGAAAAGCTGCGCGAAGGCGTCAAGGCGCTGCCGGAGCTTTCGGAAAAATATCCGACCAAGGAAGTGCTGCTCAATGCCGACGCCGACTTCTACTTCGCCGGCTGGAACTACGGCATGAAGGTCGGGGGCGAGGTGACGCCGGAAACGCTCGAACCCTTCAAGATCAACGTCTATGAGCTGACCGAATCCTGCATTCACGTCATGGCCAAGGGCAAGCCTGTCATGGACGACATGTTCGTCGATATCCTCAATCTCGGCCGCATCTTCGGCGTCGAGGATCGGGCGCAGGCGCTGGTCGACGGTTATCGCCGCGATCTCGACAAGATCACTGCAGACACCGGCGGCATCGAACGCCCGACCCGCGTCTTCGTCTATGATTCCGGCGAGGAGAAGCCGTTCACGTCAGGCCGGTTCGGTATCCCGACGGCAATGATCGAGGCGGCGGGCGGCGTCAACGTCATGGACGACATCGAGAAGAGCTGGACCGAGATTTCCTGGGAGCCGGTGATCGACAAGAACCCTGAGGTGGTGGTGATCGTCAACTATGGCGAGGTCACCGCCGAGCAGAAGATCGCCTTCATGAAGAGCAACCCCGCCTTCAAGAACATCGATGCCGTCAGGAATGACCGCTTCGTCGTGCTCGATTATGTCGAGGCGACACCGGGTCCACGCAACATCGATGCCATTGCGCGCCTTGCCAGGGCCTTTCACGGGCAGGCGATGTAACCGAGGCGGCCTGCGGGAGCATGCCGTTTCGCATGCTCCCGCCTTTCCATTCCAATAATTGACCAGGGACGGACTGTGAAAACCACGACCGCCATTCTCGCGGCGCTGCTGTTGCTGTGCCTGACGATCACTGCCGCCGTCTCATGGGGTTCAGCGCCCATCCCGGTCTCGACCGTCTGGTCGATCATCGCCTCGAAGCTGTCGCCCGGCAGCGTCGACGTCGTCTGGTCGGCGGGGCGCGAAAGCATTGTCTGGGACGTGCGCCTGCCGCGTGTCGTGCTTGCCGGGCTGGTTGGAGCCGGGCTGGCCTTGACCGGCGCCGTGCTGCAGGCGGTTACCCGCAATCCGCTTGCCGATCCGCATCTGCTCGGTGTGTCCTCCGGCGGCGCGCTCGGCGCGATCATCGCGCTACTGCACACCGGACTCATTCTCGGCCTTGCCACGGTGCCGCTGTTTGCCTTTGCCGGCGCGCTGGCTGCGACCGCACTTGTTGCGCTCGTGACAAGGGTGCTCGGCACCAATGCCGACCGGCTGGTGCTATCAGGCGTGGCCGTTGCCTTCACCTTGACGTCTGTCGGCAACCTGATGATTTTCCTCGGGGATCCAAGGGCGGTGCATACGGTGATTTTCTGGATGCTCGGCGGTCTCGGGCTCGCGCAATGGCCGCATCTTGTCTATCCCGCGGTGGTGCTGACAGCCTGCCTCGGCTACCTCGTGCTGAGGGCGCGCGAGATCAATGCGCTTGCCATGGGCGACGAGACGGCAACGACGCTCGGCATTCCCGTTCGCCGGTTCCGCCTCGTCCTCTTCGTCGTCACCGCACTTCTGACCGGGGTCATGGTCGCTTTTTCCGGCGCGATCGGCTTTGTCGGCCTGATGGTGCCGCATTTCGTGCGGCTGTTTGCCGGCAGCGACAATGTCCGGGTCATCCCGCTTTCGGCCTTCGTCGGGGCGCTGGTGCTGATCTGGGCGGACCTCTTTTCCCGCGTCGTCATGGCGCCCGAGGATATGCCGATCGGCGTCATCACCGGGCTTGTCGGCGGCATGGCTTTTATTGCCATTTTGAAGCGTCGCGCGTAAGCCAGCGGCATGGACACGGTGCGATTGCCGCCTATCTGATAGGTCGACCGTCCCCACGGCATGACATGAGGAGCGAATGACCCATCAAGCTGAGGCCTGCACCCCGGATGAAGTGCTGAAATTCTGGTTCGAGGAACTGTCGCTCGACCACTGGTTCAAGCCGTCGCGCGAGCTGGACGAACATTGCTTCCTGCGCTTCCAGGCGTCGCACCTCGCCCTTGCCAGGGAGATCGGCGACATCTGGCGGGCGACGCCGGAAAACCGGCTGGCGGCAATCGTGCTTCTCGATCAGTTGCCGCGCAACATGTATCGGGGGACGCCGCTTGCCTTTGCGACCGACGGCCTGGCGCTCCGGGAAGCCAAGCTCGCCGTCGGCGCCGGCGCCGACATGGCGGTCCGGCCGGAGTGGCGGGCGTTCTTCTACATGCCGTTCGAGCACTCGGAGAACCTGACGGATCAGACGATGGCGGTGAAGCTTTTCACCGAGCTCGGCGATCCCATGTATATCGATTATGCAATCCGGCACCGGGAGGTGATCGAGACCTATGGTCGCTTCCCGCACCGCAACGCCTTCGTCGGTCGGACGTCGACGGCGGCGGAACTGACCTATCTGGCGCAGCCGGGCGCAGGATTCTGACAGTTTTACGGGCTGTGAAGGCATGTTTTACCGTGTCTTTGCATCTTTCCGCCGTCTTTCGTATTCAAACCGCATTGTGACGGCTGCCGGGGCGATTCCGCATCCGGGCGAGGTCTGGGCTTCCGAGGGTTTTGAAATTGCATTTCGTGGCAAAGTTGTTCGCTGTTTCTGTCTGCCTGCTGTCGCTGGCCGGTGCCGGCACTGTCGTGGCGCAAAACGCCCAACCGGTGCAGACGACGACGCAACCCGGCGAGAAGCCCGCTCAAGCTCCGGCAGTGCCTGCCGAGGGCGGCGCGCAGCCTGCCCAGAACACACAACCGGCCGCCGACGGCAAGGCGCAGCCGGCAGCGAACGTGCAGCAGCCTGCAGCGGGTGCTGCCCAACCGGCGCAAAACGCCGCGACGCCAGCGCAGCCGACCGACGCAGCCGTTGCTGCCGAAGCCGGCCAGAGCCAGACGGCGGAGCAACTGGCTCACGCCGGCAAGGAACTGGCGCGGCTGAGGGACCTCATTGCCAAGGCCAGTGACGACGACATTGCGCTTGCCGAGCTCAAGGTGCAGGTCGATGCCGTCGCCAAGCAGATCATCTCGACCTCGATCGCCACGCGTCCGCGGCTGGACGAGATCAAGGCGCGGCTGACCGAACTCGGCGATCCACCGGGCGCGGGGCAGCCACCGGAAGCCGATATCGTCACGGCCGAGCGCAAGCGGCTGCTTGCCGAACGCGGCGAGATCAATGCGCTGACGGGGGAGGCCGAGGGCCTTTCGGTCCAGGCGACGAAACTGTCGAACGGCATCACGGCGACGCGACGCGCGCTGTTTTCCAACACGCTGTTGAAGAACACCGACGTTTCGGTCGAAATGTTCGACGAGGCGCTGTCGGCAACGGCCAATGAAACCAAGGTGCTGTCGCGCAGCACGATGAGCTGGCTGACCTTCGTCTGGAAATACAAGCGGATTCCCTTGCTGACCGCGATCTTCCTGTCGATCTGTGCCGCACTCGTCTTCCTCGTCGGCAGTAACAAGCTGTTTTCACCCTATATCCACCACGACAAGTCGGACGAGGAGCCGAGCTATTTCCGGCGTCTGTCGGTTGCCTTCTGGTCGACATTCATTCCGACCATTTCGACAGGCGCCTTTGCGCTGTCGAGCTTCTTCTTCCTGCACAGTTTCAACGTGCTGCGTTCGGATATCACGCCGATCATCGCGATTGCGCTTGCGGTCACGGTGGTCGGGTTCTTCGTGACCACGCTCGCCAATGCGGTGCTGTCGCCGTCGGACTCGCGCTGGCGCCTCGTGCGCGTGTCGGATCGCGGCGCCAAGGTGCTTTTGGTCACCATCTTCGCCATGGCGCTGGTCAACGGCCTTGACTACATGTTCGGCGGCGTCAGCGAAGCGCTCGGCTCGCCGGTCGTGCTGACGGTGGTGAAGAGCTTCACCGCCTCTGTCATCATCGGTCTGATCATCATTGCTTCGGCCTGGATCAAGCCGACGCTCAAGCACGATGAGCCTTTCGATGCGCCGGGTCGCCCGTGGCCGCGCCTGGTCTCCATCGTTCTGATCCTGACTGGCGCGTCGCTCATCATCGCCGCCGCTACCGGCTATGTCGGCCTGTCCCGCTTCATCGCCACGCAGATCATCATTACAGGCGCGATCCTGGTGATGATGTATATCGGCTTCCTCACCGGCAAGGCGGTCTCGCGCCAGGGGGCGTTCGCCGAAACGGCAGCCGGGCGCTATCTCGAGCGCCGCTTCAAACTTGAACAGGTCGGGCTCGATCAGGTGGGCCTGGTGGCAGGCCTCAGCATTTACGCGCTGGTGACCCTGTTCTTCATTCCGCTGATCCTGCTGCAATGGGGCTTCCAGGTCGCCGACATCGAATCCTGGACCTATCGCGCCATCACCGAGATCAAGATCGGCACCATCACCATCTCGCTCATGGGCATCATGGCGGGCATCCTGTTCTTCATTCTTGGTTACATCGTCACCCGCTGGGTGCAGCGCTGGATCGACGGCAACATCATGGCGCGCAGCCGGGTGGATGCGGGCGTCAGAAACTCTATCCGCACCGGCATCGGCTATATCGGCGTTGGGCTCGCGTGCCTGATCGGCCTTTCGGCTGCCGGTATCGACCTTTCCAATCTCGCGCTCGTCGCCGGTGCCCTCTCGCTCGGCGTCGGTTTCGGTCTGCAGAACATCGTTTCGAACTTCGTCTCGGGCCTCATTCTCCTGGTCGAGCGTCCGTTCAAGGTCGGCGACTGGATCGTCAGCGGCACGACGGAAGGCTTCGTCAAGCGCATCTCGGTGCGCGCCACCGAGATCGAGACCTTCCAGCACCAGTCGATCATGATGCCGAACTCGCTGCTGATCAACGCGTCGGTCGGCAACTGGACGCACCGCAACAAGCTCGGCCGTTCGGAAATCGCCGTCACCGTCACCTATGCCAGCGAGCCCCGGCGGATCATGGATCTCTTGGCCGAGATTGCCGCCGCCCATCCGATGGTGCTGAAGAACCCGTCGCCAAGCGTCGGCTTCACCTCCTTTGGCGATGACCGCATGACCTTCGAACTCCGGATCTACGTGGCCGATGTGTTGACCGGCGGCGGCGTGCGCAACGATCTGCGTGTGGCCATCTACGAGCGCTTCCGCGACGAGGGCATCGGTGCACCGTTCCCCTTGAAGATCGAGGACGTGCCGATCGAAGATCAGACCGGCATCGAGAGCCACGAGCCGGAAACCGTCGGCGAGCCAAAGGGCGCAACGTCGGCCGAGGCGAGGGCCACAGCCTCGAAAAAGGAAACCGCTTCCGCGGCGCCGCTTGACGAGGAAAATGAAGAGGAAGGCGGCAAGCGCCGCGCTTCCAGCCGCCGCTCAAACCCCAACCGCTGATAAACGGAGCGTTCAGCCGCTATTCAGCCTGCCCGCGATAAAAAGCATGCAATTCTTCTTTTGACGGTCTAGGCTGTCATGGGCTGAAGAGGTGGCCGGAGCCACCGTCGCTTATCCGACGGGGCGGACGGCTGTGCAAAAGGGCGGCGCCGCGGGCGTCGATGGGCGATGAAGACATTTGTGATTGCTTTGCTTTCCGGCGTGCTGGCGGCAGGGGCGGTTTCGGCCGCGACTGTCACGAACAAGGATGGCGAGACTGCTGTTCTGGTTGTCGTCGAGGGCGAAAGCCGCATGGAAGTGGCGATCAGCGCCGGCGCCACCGAGATGATCTGCCCCAGCGGCTGCTTCGTCACCACGCCGAGCGGCGACCGTATCGGCCTGCAGGGCGACGAGAATGTCGAGATCGTCAACGGTTCGGCGATCGTCAAGTAAGCGCAGCTCTTCAAACGGAATTCGAAACGGCGTCGGGATCACCCGGCGCCGTTTTCCGTTTCACGACATCGCGCCAGATGCATCGGTGCGCGACCTCGCCGGCAAAAGCGGCCTGCGCGCAGCCCTAAACCGAAGGGGTGAGGACGCGCTAATCCCATTTGGCAATTGAATGAAATGCGGCGATCGCCCGTTATTCCAGAGACGAAGCGTCCACAAGGTTTCGCGCAGACCGGGTGACGCAAGGGCGGGTCGGCGGCATTGACAGGGCCGGCAATGGATCGCACCCTTGCGACAACAGGCGCTGTGCGGCGGCGGGGCAGGCGAGTTAAGACAGCGCCGCGCGTCTTATCAGACGCGCAAAGGTCGCTGTAGCGCTTTGAATTGCTGCAGGTTTTATCCCTAAATCGACAACGATTTAAGGACACGTGCAGCGGGGGGCATGCATGGGCATGCCCGGGGGGTATGGCATGCATTGGCTTCGCATCGTCATCGCGGTCTTCCTGGTGCTGATATGTTCGCAGGCGCTTGCCGAAAGGCGGGTGGCGCTGGTCATCGGTAACTCGGCCTACCAATATGTGCCAGAGCTTCCCAACCCCGACAACGACGCAGGCGACATGGCCGCCAAGCTTGAAGCGCTGGGATTCGAGGTCGTCGTCGGTCGCGATCTTGATCTTGCCGGCGTGCGCAACACGATCCGCGACTTCGTCGGCAAGCTCGACGGTGCGGACCTCGCGCTGTTCTACTATGCCGGCCACGGCCTGCAGGTGAACGGCGAGAACTATATCGCTCCCATCGACGCCAAGCTTCTCTCCTATATCGACCTTGAATTCGAGGCGGTACCGATGAACCTGATCCTTTCGGCGATGGAGCGCGAGACGCGGGTCAATCTGGTGTTCCTCGATGCCTGCCGCGACAATCCGCTGGCAGTCAATCTTGCCCGCTCGATGGGCACGCGCTCCAGCTCGATCGGCCGGGGGCTGGCGAAGGTCGGTACCGGCATCGGCTCGCTGATCGCCTTTGCCACCCAGCCCGGCAACGTTGCGCTCGACGGCGCCGGGCGCAACTCACCGTTCACGGCGGCGCTGCTGCGCCACCTCGGCAAGCCCGGACGCGACATCACCCGTGAGCTGATCGACGTGCGCCGTGACGTGCTGGAGGCGACCGATGGCAAGCAGGTGCCCTGGGACAATTCCTCGCTGACCGGCGAGGTGGTGCTGAAGCCATCGACATCGACGGAGCCTGCGGCGTCGGCCGGCGGCGACAAGGGCGACAACGCCGCCGAGCTTGCCTATTGGGACACGATCAAGGGATCGAGCGACCGAGACCTGTTCGACGCCTATCTGCAGCAATATCCTGGTGGTGCCTTCGTCTCGCTGGCTCAGGCGAAAATCAGGATCATCGAGCGTGCGGCGGCCGACGTTGCGGCTGCGCAGCTGGAAGCCGAGGGGGCGAAACAGCAAGCACCGCCTGTCGGGGGGCTGCCCACCGCAACGGAGCAGGTGGCTGCATTGACCCAGCCGCTGGCCAACCAAACCCCGACGCTTGAAACCGCCTCGCCCGACCGGGAGCTGGTGCGCTCGATCCAGAAGGAGTTGAACCGCGTCGGCTGCCGCGCCGGCAGCGAAGACGGGCTCTGGGGTCTCGGAAGCCGCAGGGCGCTGGAGCAGTTCGCCAAACTGATCAAGGTCGAGCTTGCGGCCCTTGAGCCGTCTGATGGCGTGCTGGAACGATTGCGGACGCAGAAGGCGCGGATCTGCCCGCTCGTCTGCGCCCAGAACCAGCAGCTGAAGAGCGGCCGCTGCGTCGATATCAAGCGCGAGGCGAAGCTGCCGGAGCCGGCGAAGACGCGCAGCACCGACGAGACGCCGACCAGGAAAGCGCCATCGAACACCATTACGGCGCCTGACGACGCCAAGAAAAAGAGTTTTGCCAACTGCCCGGCCAGTGCCCAGCTCGCAGCCCGCCAGACCCTGGAGCGCGGCACGGGGCGCGGACGCACGATGAGATCCGCCATGCATTCCTGCGGCCGCACCTTCGTGTGCCACCGCGCCGCCCGCGGGCAGCCCTGGGACTGCAGCTGGCGGTGACAGGGCCGCGGCATGGCGACCGACCGGAACGGCGTCGCGGCCACACAACAGCGTGATCTTCGGACCCAGATGGAGGATAGTCAGCATGAGCCAAGCGATCCGCGCACTGCAACCGGGCGAGCCTGCTCCGGCCTTCTCGCTACCCGCCGCCAACGTCGGGGGCGTGGTTTCGCTCGCGGACCTGCGCGGACGCCCGTTTCTGATCGGGCTGTTTCGCGGCCTGCATTGCCCGTTCTGCCGGCGCCAGCTGCGGCAATTTTCCGCGCTCCAGCCCGCCTTGCGCGAGGCGGGCGTCGAGACACTGGCCGTGATCAACACGCCGCTCGAGCGGGCAAGGCTCTATCTCCAGTTTCAGCCGACGCCGGTGACGGTGTTGTGCGATCCGGAGTGCCGCACGCATCGTGACTTCGGCGTGCCGCGCGTGGTCTTCGCCCCGGCCGACGGTGAGGAAAAGAAGCAATGGCCCTTTCACGCCAGCTTCGAACAGTTTGCCGCAGCGCGCATCAATCCGAACGACGAGATGGCCGAGCCGGCACACCCGATGGAGGCCAATACCGTGCTCAACACCAAGGATGGCTTCGAGCTGAATGACGTCGACCGGTCCATCTTCGAGAACCATGGCACCCAGCTTGTCGGCCATTTCCTTGTCGATGGGTCAGGCCATATTGCCTGGGCCGAGGTCGAGGCACGCAACGGCCCCGAGGGCCTTGGAACCTTGCCGACCGCCGAGCAGATCATTGCCGCCGCAGGAGATGTGGCGGTTTCCTCCGCCAACCAGGGGCCGCGATGATGGATGCTGCCGTGGCGAAATCAACCGCGCTCCTGCATGCGTGATGTTTCAGTCGCGCCGAAGACCGAAGCTTGTTGTTGCGCCGCGCTGGGGCTGGCCTGTCTCGGCCGGTCCGCCCGTGTGTTTTCGGCTGGCGTAGATGAGATAGACCGAGGCAGCGATGAACAGCGACAGCGGCAGGCCGGGATAAAGGGTGAAACGGTGCAGGTAGACCTTGGCCCAGGTCAGCGCACCGTAGAGACCAAAGCCATGCAGGCCAAAGAAAAATGGCCACAGCATTATCGCAAGCCCGAGCAGGCCGTACGCCATCATGAGAACGAGCAGGGTGGACCAGACGCGATACGCGGCGGCGTGGCCCTCGTTCATCGGACCGCTTGGTGCGCGTGCAAGACTCAGCGTGATGATGGCAATGACCGCGCTCAGGAGCGAAGTGGGTAATTGCGGGCCGGCGAAGCCGAAAAAGAAAGCGACGCCCCAGTGCGCCCCGAAAATGAGCGCAAAGGGAAGATCGGACAGGGCAAGCAGGACGATGTAGATGCCGATCTTGCCCGGCATGCCGACTACCTTGCTCCGGGCGATCGAGATGCGTGCAAGCGACGCTGCGAAGGTCAGGTAGATGATCGGCTTCAAATAGACGCCAAGCACCACGGCGAAGGCGCCGGCAGCATCAGTTCTGGCGGCGCCGCTCATATGGACCAGGGCATACACGATAAACGGAAATGCCAGGGTGACGACGACGAAAAGGCCAAAACGCCATGCCCATGCCCGCGCGTAGGCTCCGCCGCTAATGACGTTTTCCACGATGTCTCTCCCGATTGCTCGTGCTTGTCGCCACGTTTGGCGATAGGTCGTTAAAGTTCTGCTCGGTAGAACAATGCAACTTTAGGGATTGTCTCCTTTGGCGGTGGTAATTGCGAACGCGGGCAGTTCCCGCGGTCGGCGCTCCCAGCCCCATCCGCGTCGTCGGGACCACGCCGCGTGTCCGGCTCGCCCGGCCGTGGTCGCATTTCGGGGCTTGATTTTGTCGCCGCAATCGTAACCATCCGGCGACCGTCAAACACCTGATGTCGCCAGAGGATGCGCCCCATGAAACTGCAGCTGATCCGCAACGCCACCTTGAAGCTCGACTATGCCGGCCGCACGGTGCTGATCGATCCCTATCTGGCGCCGAAACACAGCCTGCCGTCCTTTGCCAACCGGTCCGAGAACCCGATGGTCGAGCTGCCGGTGTCGATCGAGGCGATCCTTGATGGCGTGGAACTGGTCATCGTTTCGCACCTGCATTCCGACCATTTCGACGATGTGGCCAAGGAACGGCTGCCGAAGCATCTGCCGATCTTCTGTCAGCCTGGCGATGAAGGCGAGATCCGCGCCGCGGGCTTTACCGACGTGATCCCGCTTGTCGACCGCGCCAGCTGGCAGGGGCTGACGCTGACGCGGCGCGAAGGCAGCCACGGCCTTGGGGCCGTCGTCGAGCTGATGGGCTCGGTCATGGGCTTCACGCTTGAAGCTGCGGGCGAACCGTCGATCTACTGGGCCGGCGACACCGTGCTCTATCCGCCGGTGGCAAGCGTGATCGCCGAGACGAAGCCCGACATCATCGTCACCCATTCCTGCGGTGCCCGCTGGGACGGCGACCTCATCGTCATGGATGCGCAGGAAACCGTTGCCGTCTGCGAAACATCCGGCGATGCCGTGGTCGTCGCCACGCATATGGAGGCGCTCGACCACGCCACGATCACCCGGCATGACCTGCGCGAAGCTGCTGATAACAGCGGGATTTCGGCGATGAAGCTGCGAATCCCGGCCGATGGTGATGTCCTGGTTCTTGAAGGGGCTGCGACATAATTTCGAGCGCGGGCGCCATCGCGAGTCATGCTGGCCCTCAGCGGAAAGGCGGCTCTCGCATTCGCAGACGGCTGCCGCCGTCTAACTCCGCTCTCGCGTCTGCATTTACAGTAACGCACTTACGTCTGCGATCGATTCGGACAATGCTGTAGCTCCACGGCCAATTGGCAGGAGGGCAGCATGAGGCGGTTGTTTTTTGCGGCGATGGCTCTGGCGGCGATGTCGTCGGCCGCCGCAGCACTTTCACCCGATGAACTCGCACGGCGGACGATCGAGCGTCGTGCGGTGGAGGCAGTGATCTGGGGCATGCCAGCGGTCAATTATGATCTGATGCTCCAGGAAATGCTCACCAAGACCAAGGGCAAGGTCAACGAGATCGTCTACTGGTCCCGTCCGCTCGATTGGCAAAATCAGACGCTGACGCCCAACCCGGATGCGATCTATCTGATGACCTTCACCGATACCCGTGATGTCGGGCCGGTGGTCATCGAGGTGCCCCCTGCCGAGGGTGGATCGATCAACGGCAACATTGTCGATGTGTGGCAGATGCCCCTGGAGGATGCCGGTCCGTCCGGCGCCGACCAGGGCGAGGGCGGAAAGTACCTCGTTCTGCCGCCGGGCTATGTCGGGACGATCCCCGAAGGCTACATACCACTGAAGTCGAATACCTATGGCGGTTATGCGCTGTTGCGGTCCAACCTCGCCAGCCACGCCGACGCTGATATCGAAAAGTCCGTGGCCTACGCCAAGAGGCTGAAGGTCTATCCGCTGTCCCAGGCGGCATCTCCGCCGGAGACGGTGTTTACCGATGCCAGGGACGTGCTGTTCGACAGTACCATCCGCTACGATGTCAGCTTCTTCCAGTCGCTCGATCGCATTGTCCAGAGCGAACCATGGCTGGCGCGGGACCGGGCGATGATCGATCAGCTGCGGTCTCTCGGCATCGAGAAGGGAAAGCCGTTCAGGCCGGAAGCCACGACCACCGAGGCGCTCGCGGTAGGAATAGAGGAGGCCCGCGAATGGCTCGAGTTGAAATACGATGCCGGCTTGAAACCCTTCTATGACAAAGGACGCTGGAATTTCCCGGCCGACCCGGAGCTCGTCAAGGCGGCGCAGGCGTCGTACGATGAGCCGGATGCCTATCCCGTCGATATTCGCGGCGTCACCTACAGCTATGCCTATGTCGGCATCAAGCGCCTGGGGGCGGGGCAGTTCTACCTTATTGCCATCAAGGACAAGGACGGCCAGGCTTTCGAGGGGTCGAAGACCTACCGGCTGACGGTACCGGCCAATGTCCCGGTCGAGCAATACTGGTCGCTGACCGCCTACGATCGCCAGACCCACGCGCTGATCCGCAATATGCCGCACGCCAGCCGTTCCTCGCAGGTCGCCGAACTGCAGAAGAATGCCGACGGCTCGGTCGATATCTACCTTGGTCCGAAAGCTCCTGATGGAAAAGAGTCGAATTGGATCCCGACCGATTCGCAGCGCGACTTCGAACTTATGTTCCGCCTCTACGCGCCGACAAAGGCCTTGTTCGAAAAGACGTGGGTGCTGCCGGACGTCGAGCCGGTACGCGAATGATCCGGGATCGGTAACCGGGGCAGCCGTCATGTGGCTGCGCGTCGTGTGCCCCTTGCGGTGGAGAACTCGCGCGTCGCACCACACGCCGCGATAGGTGGCGACCGGCTGCACTGCGGCCGGTCACCTTGCCTCGGTATTGATCGTGGCCTCAGTACTGGTCGCAGCGGCGCACCCATTCCATCGGGTAATTCAAGCTGTCCTCGTCGCGGCCCTTGGGTACGAGGTCGAGGAAATGGTAGGCGCCGTTCAGCATCTCGACGCCGCGCGAGTAGCAGGAATAGGTGTGGAACAGCTCGTTCCTGTCGTCCCTGTAGAATACGCTGATGCCCACCTGTTCCGACACGGTGCTCGGCTGGATCTTGTAGTTGTAGTAGGCCTCGCCCTTGGCGAGCTGTTCGGGCGTCCGGGATGCCTGATAGTCGAAGTTGAAGTCGCTGCCGAAGGATGACACCCATGGGAAGCTCCAGCCCAGCCGCTTCCTGTAAGCCTCGATCTGGGTGAGCGGTGCGCGCGATACGGCGGTGAAGGTCACGTCGCGATGGTTGAGATGAACCGGGATGCCGTTGAAATTGTCGGCCCAGAACGAGCAGTGCTTGCAGCCTTCCTGCCAGTCGGGACCAAGCATGAAGTGGTAGACGATCAGCTGCGAGCGGCCGTCGAAGAGATCGGTGAGCGACAGGGCGCCGTTCGGCCCGTCGAACTGGTAGGATTTTTCCACGCGCTCCCAGGGCATTTCCATGCGGCGGCGCGTCAGCGCCTCCCGTTGACGGGAGAATTCCTTTTCGGCGGCAAGCAGGTCCAGGCGCGCCTTCAGCCACGCCTCGGGTGAAACGATTTCGTTCTGCATCGTGGTCTCCAATGAAAGAACACAAGGGGCGAAACGCCTTCGATTGGCGGCTTTTCCTTGGGTTCGGTTGGTTATTGATCGGCATTTTCGCCGATCGGCTAAATCTCTTCCTTCCGCGCGACAGGCATCT
>NZ_LMCO01000008.1:0-3482 GCF_001424825.1 Ensifer sp. Root31
CTCCTGGCATTGCTCCTGGCATTGCAGGTCACGATCGGGGTGAGATTTCGGATGTCTAGGCCCGGCGATTTTCGGCATGGCGTTTCCTCCTGCAGAAGATGTTAGGGCGGTCATTTCTTTCTGCAAGGCTTCGCTAATTTAACGACTCGCCTTCGATCTTAACGCGCCTGTCAGTCCAGCCGCGCCGATAGGCCTCGTCGAGCACGTCGCGCCACATGTCGTCATCGGTCCTGTTGACCCAATTTGCTTGAGCAAGCAGGAAGACGGCCAGCAGGTAAACCTCACGAAGCTCGTCGACGCCCAGACGGTGACGCCGTACATGCAGGCCCACTACGGCACGGGTGACTGCCAGTCGGAAACGGAACCGACGCGAACCATCACGAAGGACCGTGATGGTCATGTCGAGGCGACCGTCACTGCGCCGCCGTTCACGCTACGGTAGGCTGAGCGGGCTCGCGAGGTCGCCAATTTCATGCGGGCACACGGGCTTTCGGGACGATCGCGAGTTCGTCACGGTCGAGGTCTCGGGCGCTACCTTCGTCATCGTCGATATCGCCATGCGGATGCTGACGCCGCGGGAGGGGCCTTCCCACCGGATTGCGTCCTCGCCGGTGCTCATGACTATCAGGCTTGGGGTCGGTCTGGCGCTTGTTTTCCAAATCCGTGCAGGTGTCCTGCGTCGGCAACTCCGTGTCGCCCCCGGTCGCGTGCGCGCTCGTCCCCGCGCATTGCGCTGTACCTGGCAGTGCAGAAGGGCGCCGCATGAAAATCACCTACGCCGAACTCATTGAATAGGCCGAAGCACAAAAGCGCCAGAAGTTCACTGGTTGGATGACCAGGCTCGCGCTCCAAGTTCCCGCGCCCCGACGCTGAGATAGAAAACAAGATGCGGGACATCGCCATGCTCGACGCCGTCAGCAGCATCTTCAAGGCGAGGGCGGCTGCATGACGATGCTATTTCAGGTGCTTTGGCGGCTTGTCATTTTCATCCGGATTCGGGTTGGGAATCTCGTCGGGAAGGACGTCAGGCTCGGGTTCCTCAATCGGTGGCTGAGGCAGGTCCGGCGGCAGGCCTGGCGGCAGCTCTGGAGGGGGCTTTGGGATCGGTTCCGTAGGTATCGTGCTCATGGTGGACTCCTTTCGGAGGCCAACTAATCCCGCGCCGTTTTTGTTCCGCGAGGGAGACGAAGCGTGACGGTAGTTGCATCCAACTACAACCGGGTCGAGAACGATCTCTACCAGACGGAACCATGGGGCACCGAGCTTCTCGAGCGCTTCCCTGGTGGATGGTCTCGACGTTTTCCGGCGGCAGGAAACCACCCCATGGCCGATGTTCTGGCAGAGCAAGCCGCGTGGTGAACACGTCTGACATAGCCCTACGGTCGCCAGCATGACGAGATTTTCGACTTCCTGAAGCCTTATGGGTCTTGGGCGATTTCGGACGCCGTCATCACCAACCGCCCTACGGCGAGGGGAGCCGTGACGCCCGCCTTTTCGCCGGGTATGCGCTGCCCCGTTGCAAGGGCGCTGGTCGCTTTACTCGAGGCGATGCCTGGTGTCGCTGGCATCAAAGCCGTCGATGGTCGCCCTCTTGCGATCGATATCATGGATATCCTCAAGGTAAGGGCGGCCGAGGCCGACGCTGAGGTCGAGTTTGACCGCAGGTCTCACGGCTTGCGCGTCAGATTCTGCGCAATAATTCGAAGACAGATCCTCAGGGCGGCCGACGCCCTTTCCCATTCACTTGCTGTACGTGGTCTTCCGCTTCTATTCTGTCCACTTGAGTTATCCTCGGAGGTAACGCCGCGGCTTCGTTGGAGGCCAGCTGCCAGTTCGATCTGGTAGGTTGCTTTCTCGCCGCGAGCGATGCCACCCCGGCGATAATGAACTTCATTGGTAGTCTTCTAGGTTCGAACCACCCGCCAAGGATGCGGGAGTCTTGGCCTAGGACTATGGACGAACCAGTGACATACGGCAGGTGTCGTATTTCCACGGTTCAACGGTACCTGACACCCCGAAATGGTTACGAACTTGTTTGGAACACATTGGCCCCCTATATACCCGCCATCGGCATTGGTTATGAGCGCTGAAAGTTTCGCCGCTCGCAAATGCCTCGTCGCTTTAGACTTTTGACCACGGATGTACTGGCACTGGTTGGTAAGCGATGATGAGGAAGGTCGGTGCGGTTTCGCCCCGGCCTTTTTTCTTGCATAAAGACGAGCTCTTCCGTTTCCTTGATATTCGTGCGGACCCCTTGCGGCCCGTCGTCCGCGTGTTCGGTATTTTAGACACACGAACTGGAACGATTCCGCCGCAGGAAGCTTTCTCCCCTGCATTCATTTGCCAAGGAGAGAATTGATGAAATCGCTGGCTGATATTTTCGAACATACGCTGCAGGATGTTTATTTCGCTGAGAACGCCATCACTAGGGCGCTTCCAAAGGTCGCAAAGGCCGCGAATAACGCGGATCTCAAGAAGGCGGCCGAGGAGCATCTTTCGGAAACGAAAGAGCAGATCAAGAAGTTGGAGCAGGTCTTCAAGTCAATCGGCAAGACGGCATCCGGCGAAAAATGCGACGCCATCGAGGGTCTCATCAAGGAGGCCGACGGTTTGATGAAAGAGGCGGAAGGGACCGCGCTGGACGCGGGACTTCTGGCCGCTTGCCAAGCTGTCGAGCACTACGAGATCGCCCGCTATGGCTCGCTTCGTGAATGGGCCAAGGACCTCGGCCATGATGAGGCGCACAAGCTTCTTAGCGAGATCCTCGACCAGGAGAAAGCGACGAACAACAAGCTCACCAACTTGGCGGTCACATCGATTAACAAGACCTCGGCGCGTTCCAAGGCTGCATAGCAAAACAAGGGCGGCACTGACCGCCCTTTTTCCATTTCATATTCAGCGCCATTGGTAGTGGCGAGACCTTTTCCTCCCGCCGGAGAGGTGGATGAATCCGGTAACAATTTCCGCAGGCAGGGCAAATGGTAAGCCGCGTGCGAAGAACCGGGATCAATTCCCGGGTCTGCAATCAGATAGCCGCTTAGTCGGCAATAGAGCAAGAGTCGGAGCGACTATAGCTCCGGCCCCCGCCAGACGGTAAACAAGCTGGTGGGGCACCAATGAAATTAGCGGCTTCGGTCGCCTTTTTCCGCGCCGGCGACGTGAGTGAGCACGAGGCGTCATGATGCAATTTCACGCAGGCAAATGCCCGAGCTGTCATAACGGCCGGCTCTTTCTCTTTCGCGAGAGCGAAACCGGAGATGTCTACGGACACTGCGAGGAGTGCGAGCAGGGTTATCGATCGCCAGAAGAAATCGAGGGCAAAAGCGGGTTTCTAACGCTACTCAACGATTCCGATGCCGAATGGGCGACCGAGGATGAAATATCTGTAAGCGCGAATTTCCCCGCACCTTCTGTGATTGAGTGAGCTTTGGCATGAGGTGTCCACCTAAAAGAGGTGGACACCAAATGATGGAAGAAGGTCA
>NZ_LMCO01000008.1:3505-131388 GCF_001424825.1 Ensifer sp. Root31
CGGCATCGAAACCGGCATCGAAAGACCGACTTATCGCGGCCTGCCTTGAACCTGGCGCATCAGTATCGAAACTTGCGCTCCAACATGGGGTCAACGCGAACCTCGTTTGGAAATGGATAAAGAAACATACCCAGGCCCGTCCATTCCCGCCGTCTTCGACATCGGCGTTTATTCCGGTTCAGATCACCGCGGCCAACAGCAAGTTTGCGTTGGAGATGCCTGCCACGGATGGTGAAGAGCAGCGGTCTGCCCCTGAGAGGATGGGCCCGCTATCCTTTCCAGCCAAGGTGAGCGCGTCACTGCCGAACGGTGTGAGCGTGACGGTGGAATGCAATGATGTGGACGCGTTAGCGGCAATAATCGGAGCGTTGGGTCATGTTCAGGCTAGGCGCTGACCTCAAGGTCTACCTGCATCGTGAACCGATTGACTTTCGGGCTGGCATCAACAGCCTTGCGGTCCTGGTTCAGGAGACGATGGAACTCGATCCATTTGCTCCTGCAGTTTTTGCGTTCTGCAACCGCCGTCGCGACCGGATGAAGCTCCTGTTCTTCGACCGATCGGGCTTTGTGCTGGTCCTGAAGCGGCTGACCGAGGACAAGTTCCGATGGCCGCGCCGTGAGGTGCCGGTCGTCACGCTGACGACCGAGCAGCTCCACTGGGTTCTTGACGGCATTGATATCGATGCGATGGTCCGTCATCCGGTGCGGCAATACACGGTGGCTGGCTAACGGCCGCGAGTTGAGCGGTTGACGCGGCGGGGCGGTTCAGATTCAAAACTACGATGAATCGAACCGGCGAACCTGATGTTGCAGAGTTGAAGGCGCAGTTGGCGGCACATGCTGCCGAAATCGCCGCGCTGAAAGCCGAGAAGGAAGCGCTCTCGCAGCGCGTCGTCAAACTCGAGGAAGAGCTGGCGCTTGCACGACTGCATCGTTTTGCGCCGAAGAGCGAAAAGCACGTTGATCGCATCTTCAATGAAGCCGAACAGGTTGCCGATGAGGATGACGCCGACGGCGAGGATGGCGATGTCGTCGACCTGCCGGACACAGGGTTACCGGCGGTCGAAGGCACGACAGGAAAGAAGCGCGGCCGCAGACCGCTGCCGGAAAACCTGCCGCGCGAGCGCGTCGAGTATGACCTTCCCGACGATCAGAAGGTGTGCCCTTGCTGCGCCGGCCGGATGCATCGCATGGGCGAGACCGTTACCGAGCAACTTCATATCGAGGTGAAGGCGAAGGTCCTGCAGAATGTGCGGTTCAAATATGCATGCCGTCACTGCGACCGCACCGGGATCAACACGCCTGTCGTGATCGCACCGATGCCGACGCAGCCCCTGCCGGGCAGCATCGCCACGGCCTCGACGCTGGCCTTCGCACTCGTTCACAAATACGTCGACGGCACACCGCTCTACCGTCTGGCGCAGACCTTCGAGCGCGCCGGCGTTCCTGTCAGTCGAGGCGCTCTGGGTCACTGGGTGATCGGCTCGAGCGAAAAGCATCTGCATCGCATCTATGACGCGCTGAAACTGCGGCTCAGGTCGCAACCCCTCATCCATGGCGACGAGACGACCGTTCAGGTCCTGAAGGAAAAGGACAAAGAGGCCACCAGCACATCGTATATGTGGGCCTATCGGAGCGGTGAGGAGAGTGACGAGCCGATCGTGCTTCTCGATTATCAGCCGGGCCGCGGACAGGTTCACCCCCAGACCTTCCTCGGCGATTACCGCGGCATATTGATGAGCGATGGCTACACCGCCTGGCGCACGCTGGATGGCGCGACACATATCGGATGCATGGCCCATTCGAGGCGGCGCTTCGTCGATGCCCTCAAAGCCAGAAAGAAAGGTGGCGGTCCGCCCGAGCAGGCTCTCCGGTTCTTCGAACAACTCTATCGGGTTGAAAGGCAAGCGCGAGACAAGAAGCATGATGCCGGCGAAACGAAGGCCGACAGCGTTCGCCGATTCCGACAGCAACACAGCATACCCGTCCTGACCGCTCTCAAGGTATGGCTCGACGAAATCGCGCCGAAGGTCTTACCGGACACCAAGCTGGGCGATGCTGTGTCCTACACCCTGAACCAGTGGGATTATCTGACGCGCTACACAGACGATGGCAGGATGCCGATCGACAACAACCTCTTGGAGCGCGACATCAGAGTTTTTGCAACCGGCAGAAAGAGTTGGCTGTTCAGCGATACCACCGACGGAGCCAAGGCCAGCGCCGTCATCTACAGCCTCGTACTGACCTGCCGCGCCTGCGGCGTCGAGCCATTAACGTGGTTGCGCTACGTCCTTACCGAATTGCCTCAACGTGCGGGCGATGCTGATATCGACGACCTGTTGCCCTTCAACTTCGCAAAAACTGCCACCGCCTGACCAGATGCCGTTCCCAACGCCAAGGCGATCCGTCTAATCGTCCGCGTCAATGTGCGGGGAAAATCGCGCTTACAAATATCTCGAAGTGTCTGCGCGAACTATCAGATTTTCGAGGCATAGCCTCAACAGTTACGACAAGCGCTAAGGAGCGGACACCCGATGATTGCCGCCTATGGAATATGGCGGCTCGACTGTTTCCAGTTCAGCGGGTGATTGGTGGTGTCGGGGCTGTCTCTGATCCGAAATCCTCTTTGAACGCCATGAGGCTAAGTACGATCCCAACGAGGATGCACAGCAGCACGATGAAGATGAGGCCGGATTTGTTCATCACTCATTTCAGGCTCAGAATGTGAGAAATTCGTGGCAGAACGCGACCACCCACTGACCGCAGTCTCTTCGGTTGGGTGATCGCCTTCATTTGCGTCACTGAGTTTGGGTATCAGACTGAATTGTCTGCGACGACCCTGTGAACATTGGCGTAGCAGGTCTAAATGCCCAGACCAGCAGGATGCTCATCGAGACGACGAACAGAGAGAAAACAAGACGATTTGACATGGCGCTTTCCTCCATAGTTGGAGCGCTGTGAATGCAGGTTCAGCATTCGTCGCCGTGTCAGGTCGAGTATTTCTGGCAAGGAGACGCGCAAGCGCCTTAATCGAGGCGTCGCGGTCCGTGCGGTACGGGCGGGTTTGAAGTGTCCTGTCGCCGCATGGCAACGTGGGAAGTGTACCACGTTCTTGCTTGCGGGCGCGTCAAATAATCAACTGCACGATGTGCGAAAAGGGCGTCATCGCCCATCTGCCGTTAACATCCTTCGCAGTTCTGTAAATGATGAAGTCCCGACCGATGGTGAACTTCCCGTGCATAGTGATCTCGTTACCAGTTGAGAGCACGGCGCGAAGTTCGTTTGCATGACGGTTAGCAATTTCGTCACCGATCAAATCGGCCAAGACCTGGTCTAAAATCATCGGTTTTGAATCAGTCATTGGAAACCCCGAACTGTTGTGCAGATTTGCACTCTAACCGTTCAACCAGCGATTTCCATACGTCGGCGTAGAGCAGCCCGGTAGCTCGCCAGCCTCATAAGCTGGAGTGTGTCGCAGGTTCGAACCCTGTCGCCGCAACCAGATCCGTGCCCGGCGGTATCCAGTATAACGAAGGAGAAGGCCGACGACGGCACGAGTACGCGCAAAATTCATGTGTAGCGGCAAGGAAGGCACAACTGTGTTCCTTCACTCCGTCTATTCCGAAGACATCCAGTCCGAGGACGGGCGCTTTACGAAGGCGACCCCTTGGGGTGAGCATCGGATGAACGTCGACAATCCAGACGCTGCAAACCAGTACGAGCCGGGCAAGTCTTATTACCTCAACTTCACGCCCGCCGAGTAATCCCCCAGCGGAAAGGAACCAGCATGCGCCTGCACTTCGCACACTATTAGGGATTCCACCGCTTGTTGGTGATCGCCGACATCTTCGCGGCGGTCGCGGCGATTGTCGCATCCTTCGCACTCGCCGTCGTCCGGTACGGCGCCAGCGTCACCAGGAACTCGCTTCAGGGCCTCGGCATCGCCGCGTGTTGGCTTGGTTCGGTGGTGTGCCCGACTTCAGCAGTGGAACTTCCCGGCTGGCGCCTCGGTATCGCTCGCTCACCTTGAGCACGACAAGACGGTTCTGAACTGGCAGGGCTCGCAGATACCACTGACCTGCTTCGACGAGCTAACGCATTTCAGCGCCAAGCAGTTGCCGATGCGATCTGTCGAATACGCCACGTCGTCGTCGACAGACATCGAGGAGGGTGCTCGCACTCGCAAGACCTGTTGCGCACGATCGAGGGGCTGCTCTGGCCGTTCCTCGTACCGGTTTGGCCGGGCGCGTTGGTTGTGTAGCTCGAGTCCTTGCCTGGATGCCGATCAGATGACGCCCAGAGAGTTGAGCAGCGAAACCACGCCGATGATCAGAATGACGATCTGAGCCATCTGCTTCATCGTCGAATCAATCGGAAGCTTCTGGACGAGATAGAGCACTACGGCGACGAAAAGGACTGTGAAGAGGATGCTGATAGCGGCGGTCATGAGCCCAGATCCTTGAGAAAAGAGCCTCTCTGCAATGAAGGCATAAATATGCCCAAGCTCTCAAAAAGGAAGAACTAAATATGGAGAACCCACTAGCCGAGGCGGTCGCTCAATGTCGTCGCTCGGGATGACAGCGTTCGCGACAAGGATGGGAGACCAGACGCGGACGGAACGAGGCCCACGAGACAGAGAACCCCGAAGCCGCCGTGCCGGACTACGGTGCCTTCATTTGGGAATGGTTCTGGAAACTCCGGCAGTCGCAGCCGCCGGGGCTCTCTGGGCCAGTACCGGTTTCGAACCTTGAGTTCATGGCTTGGTGCCAAACCACGGGAAATATGGTCTCTCGCGAGGAGCTGGCGATCCTCAAGGCGATGGACGCAAAGCTCTGCGCTGAGATCGAGAGGGAGACTGAGGCCATCAGAGCAAGAGAGACTGCAAACTAACTGGCGGACGGCCCCGCCTTGTTATTCCTGGGTTTCTCTTTCAGTTCGGCGACGCGCATGCGGATATTTTCCAACAACTCACGCGCTTCCTTCTGGACAATCAACGCCTTCTCAATTGCCTCGTCGGAGCCATAGATGGCGATAGAACCCACAACACGGTCAACGTGTCGAAGCTGGGTTTCGGCTTTGCGTTCAATTTTCCGGAGTTCGGTGACGTTGGCCGCCGCGTCAGCGGAAGCCGCCAATGCGGCGATGATTTCCGGTTCATTGGAAACAAACTCCTCGCGCTGCTCCTCTTCTTTTTGGCGGCGCTTTTCACGCCGCTGCTCAGGTAACGATTGGTGTAGCGAGGGTAGACGGTTAATGTGCCGTAGAGCTTCAGTCTTCGCTATGTCGACAGTCTCATACGGTTCGGAAAAATACGGTTCGCGTCGATCGTTCGGGTCACCGATGGTGAATTTCCATCCACCRTCGGGTTTCCCTTCTCGGAGGCGCCCCACTCCTGCAGAATAGGCTGCGGTTTTTTGTGAGCTATAGAAGGTCTCGACTTCTGAAATAGATAAACAGCAGCACCTGCTGCGACCAATAAGACCAACCAGAAAATGCCAGCCTCCATTCGTGTGCGTCACCTTCCATCAAAGTGAAACATGCGCGTTGACTAATGTCGAGTTTCTAATATCCGCCTGGGCGAGAATAGGCGCTTCGCCTACCGCACTTGTTCCCCGCGGCATCGTATTGCCAGCTATACTGGCAGTTGCCCCTATAGTAGGGCGTGTATCCGCCTCCACCACAGTCGTTGTTCGCACAGACCGCCACAGCGGTCCCAACAATCGCCACCGCGACGAGTGCTGCGGCCGCCTGATTTTGTTGCTGAACCATTTGGTTGCACTCGATGGGGCTAATGCCACGTCGCACTAGTTCATAGGTGAGATCTTGTGAAAAATTCAGGTCGGTGTTGGTGATGAAGGTTCGACAGAGAGCCGCTTTGCTCACGCGCGCTGGATCCTTGCGAAAGTCTGCTTGTGTGGTCGTACAACTCGCCAACGCGAGCGCCATCGCAGCGGCCGCAGCGAGCCGCTTCGTAATGTGGATATGCAAGATTTTTCCCCCAGTTCCTTAGGGGATCATGTCACAACTTGTCGAAGAGTCGAGTCGCCCACTTAAACTCTTCTTTGGTGCCGTCTTCGTAGACGACGCCCCGCACACAGGCGTATGCGGTGACTTCATCGTGTTTCAACTTTAACAGCCGTTCGAAAGTCGTCGGCCACTTCCTGATCGTTGTCGCGGATCCACCGCCCGCAATTTCTACGTCTCTATCGAAGGTGTCTGCGGCGACGTGTCCGCCGAGGACAAAGAAGGTCGGCATTGCACGCTGCGAACGACAGCAGCACCGTATCGCGCAAACCTTCATTCGGCGCGCGCGCTATCCCAATCATAGCCCATCTGCCCGCTCCAACGGTTTCATGCCGCTGCGGTGATGATCGGCCATGCCATTTAACAAAGAGGAAAAGCACCATGGACAAGAACGTGTCCGCCGGCGCGGCTGTGCTGACGTGCGGCCATTCTTGTTGTGACAATGCGAAGTAACCGATCCACATCCTTTTCGATCTCGTCGCAGATTGCCTCATATTCGTTCAGGAGCGTGCTATCGGCGCCGGATGATCGGCGTAGTCGATCACGGAACATCGCCGCTTTCGCATATGCTCGGCACAGTTCTCGCAAAGCAGGGCTTCGGACCTCCGACAATTGCTGCCGGCGCTCTGGTAATTTGATCTTCAATCGAGAGCGGCCGATTTTCTCAAGGTCCATATGCTATTTCCAGATCTGCCTTACGTTAGATGTTCGCAGCAGTCGATCGACATCTCTTTCGATTTCAGCGAGGACGGCGTTCAAACCGTCGAGATCGACGTGGTCATGACGGAGCGCAACGATCAAGTCATCTCGGGCCATGGCGGCGAGTGCGTATTCTTCACATAACGCACGAAAGGCCGGGCTCCGTTGCGCTTCGATCATCGCTCGCAGCACTGGGAGCCGCATTTTCAATCGGGATCTGCCGATCCTTTCAAGGTCCATAACGGTCTCTCCTGACCTGGCCTTGCCGCCTATCAACTATCGCATGTTTCCCTGAAAATAAAAGAGGTTAGCACCATGACACGACGCATCAACGCGGCGGGCCTTGCGCTCGTCAAGCAGTGGGAAGGCCTGAAGACGAAAGCCTTCGAGACGTAGGCGGGATCTGGACCACTGGCTACGGCCATACAAGCGCGCCCGGCGCGCCTGCGATGACGCCGAACATGGTGATCACCGAGGCAAAGTCCGAAGAGATCCTGCGCGCCGATCTGCCCAAGTTAGAGGAGCGAACCGACGCTAAGCTCGAACATCTTGGTGTTGGCATTCATCGAGCGCGAAATGCACTTGCGGAGGGCGATCACGGTCTCACGGCGGATCTTCTGCGAGATTTCGGGGTAGGGTGCCCCGGGCCAGGTGATCCCAGAGCGCTGCGTTGCTTGGGGCTGGGGCGTCGCTCTGGGATCATTAGCGCCAATGGTGCGGTTGGCGCTCAACCAGCAATGGCAGGACCATTTAGATTCGGCAATGCAACTAGGACCTTTGTCTGCATGGATCGGACTTAAGTCCTAGGTTGTGCTGTCCGCCGCTGCATGCAGGATCCTACATCGCCCGATGCGAGTTGGCTGGTCGCGGCAGCTCCTTGTTGGCCTCCGTCCCTCCTGTCGGCTGTGGTGGGTTTATGGTTTCCAGACCTTCATAGTGGACAAGGAAAGGTGTCAACCTGCATTGGCAAGCGCTTGCATGTCTGCCACCTGTACGATCTTCAGCTTGTCGTCGGGTAGGGCGCGCTGCAGTGCGCGCGCTTCTTCCCACGGAGCCGCAAGCCATGTCGCGACCTCGTTCTTCGTCGTCAGAAGCACCGGCATCGCCTTTTGATGGATTGGCGCAACGACACCATTCGGTTCCGTCGTCAGGAATGCGTACAGGTCCAGCGTGACGAGCCCTTCCTTGATCTTGCGAACGCTGGTCCAATCCTTTACCCAGATGCCGGCGAAGAACATCAATGGGTCGTCGGCAGTGCTTGCGAACCACGCGTTTGGTGTGCGGCCGCCCTCGACCTTGCTTGCTGGATCCGGTTCGGCAAAGCGGGTTACGGGGACGACGCAGCGGTTTTCCACTCCCAGCCAACGCTTCCAGTGCTTACTGGATGTGTTGCGAACATTGGTGGTCCCGCCATCGGGCTCCATCTTCACCAGTTCCTCGAAGTCGACCTCTTTCCCTTTGGCGCGGAGCTTGTCGGCGCGCTTCTTCGCGCCCTCGAAAAGCGCCTGGCTTGAGGACGGCATACCCCAGCGCACCATCGCCAGTTCGCGGCGATCCTGGTTGTTGCGAATGATCGGCGCGAAGCGATCGGGGTAGATGTCAACGGACGGCTCGAGGTTGCCGACCAGGTCATGCGTGACCGATACGAAATCGCGGATCGCCTGCTGGTTCGTGGTCAAATTGTAGAGATTGCACATCGTCATTGCCCCTCAGAAAAAGTCGTCTTTCCATACTGGCTTGCGAACCGTCTTGATCCTGACCAGCTTCCGGATGCGGAGCTTCCCAGTGTCGGCTCCCCGTGGCAACTCGAAAACTGCCCGTAAATAATCCTTGTGATTGCATTTCTCGCAGCGAAAGTGCGGAGCGATCTCGTCAATCGGCACATCACCGCAAAGCTGCAGGAGATCGCGACAGCGGTAGCGATGCGTGATGCGGCAATACATGCAGTCGATCCTGACGATCTGGCCGGTCTCCTCGGCCTTTGTCAGGGTATGCATGCGCTGCCGACGGGTTAAGCCATTCTGTTCCGGCATGGTCGTCAGCCTGAAGCGCTTGCGCTTTCTATAACTGCGGCGGCCGGATCGCGGCTCGGGCGCCACCCGCGCGTAAAGCCCAAGCTCATCGAAATTTCGGCCAGTGCGAGCTGTTCGCGCAAATGCCTGCAGTCGGCCAATAGGGTCCGGATGGTGGCCTCGGCATCGCCATTGTGCCATGCGAGGGCCGCGGCGAGTTCGTCAGGCGTCTGATCGACATCGTCGGTCTGGGTGGTTTGCTGAGCGGCGGACATGGTTTCTCCTTGTCCGGGGGGCCTTCCCGGAGCGTTCGTCTTGTAGGTTTTAGGTTGGCGGCCGCATCGCCGGTGAAATTAGAACTTCTTGGCCGGTGGCTATTCAATCCGGTGTTCGAAGTAATACCGATTGGGCGCTACACTGCCGTGGACATAGCCGAATGCGCGCCACTTCGTGCAGCCGGAATGCTCGCAAAGGTGCTCGACCAGGCCGCTTTCTACTCTCTTTGTGGCGCCGATTTCGTCACTCATGCTGCCTGCTTTCCCGCTGTGATGTTCCTAATATGTTCTCGCGATCGCAAGAGTCAATGTCCCTACTTGGGGCGGTTGCTTTTTGATCGATCGCTAATATATTATACAACTCTAACTTTAGGAATTTGATGGCACGGGGGAGACATGCGCCATCAGCATGGCAGAGTTCCACAGCGACGGAGATCACTGCTACGAGATGCGCCGGCCCTGCTTGTCCTTGTAGGCGCCGCAGGCATCGCAGGCGTGACGTCGATCGAGGAGTGGATTTCAGACCCCTCGAAGCTGCTTCGATGCTCGATCCCGGTTGCACTATCAAAGGCAATGTCAGCATCAATACCGGCGAGCGGATCTACCACGTGCCAGGTCAGGCGCTTTATTCAGAGACCGTGATCAATTCGCATTACGGAGAACGGTGGTTCTGCAGTGAGGCCGAAGCGCGGGCCGCTGGATGGCGAAAAGCACGGCCTTAGCCCTGAGGTGTCACCAAGCGTTGAGAGATCAACGACACGCCGAACGGACGGCTCAGATCTGCTTGAGAGACCCGAGCTGTCTGTTTCATGTCTGCGGCTTTGCGCTGCTAGCGAAGCCACTCGTTCCAGCGTTGCAGCAGTTGCGCCGCATTGGCGTTGATCCACTCTGAATCGGGGACAACCATATAATCCCTTACCTCGTCTGCATGCGGCATCGTCTTGCGCACGTCTTCCGACATCAAGGCGATCGCCTCGGTGCTTGGCGGCGTACACGACAGCAATTGGCACGCCTTTGCCTGCGCCTCCGGCGAATTCAGCCAAAAAGCCATCAGCTTCAGCGCGTTCTCACGGTTGCCAGCACCCCTGACAAGCGCAATTCGGTCTCCAACCAAAAACGATGCCTTGTAGGACCAGGCGATCGGCAACCCTTCGTTCTGCATCGCCTTTGCGCGCGTCAGCCATATCTGTCCAACTGAATAGTCGCCATTGCGAAACCCTTGCACACTCTGGTCGCCGGTCTTCCACCACACCGAAACTGCGGGCCGGATCTCGTCGAGTTTTCTTAACGCGCGCTCGACGTCAAGCGGAAACAGCTCCTCACGGCTGACACCATCGGCAAGCAATGCCGCTGCCATCACACGCCATGGATCATCGAAGTTCGGAAAAGCACGCTCACCCGGAAACGTCTTGCTGTCCCACATATCGGCCCAGGTCTGCGGCGTCGGATTTCCTTCGCCAGTTCGATAGGCGAGCAATGTGGCTGTCGATTGCAAAAGCGCACCGCCGGCCGCACAGGCGTTGGCACCGAGATCCCTCCGTCCGGCGAACTGTTTGCAGAAATCCGTCAGGTCTTCGGTGACCGCCTTGTGTGCCTTGGATGCCGCCTGGATTTCACCATCGAGATAGAGATCCCAGGTGACATTTCCAGTTTTCACCATTGCCGCGACCTTGGCGCGCATTTCCGCGTTTGTCGCAACGACAGTTACGACCCTTATCCCGGTCGACTTCGTGAAGGGATCGAACCAGGCCTCCTTCAGCGCGCGGTCGTAGGCACCGCCCGTCGAAGCGATGACCACCTGCTCTGCTGCAAGCGATACGGAGGACCAGGTTAGCAGAGGCAAGACGCAGGCAATCCGGTGTATTCTAGTCCAACGCAGCGGAATCGAAATCATGGCTGTTTTCCTTTGTAGGATTAGCAGGGAAATGGAAAGCGTCGCTGTGATCAGTTTCGCTTTTGGGCATTGGCCAAATGAATGGCGCCCATCAACATGAGGGAAATGGCCACCAGCACTGTCGAGACCGCGGCGATGACCGGCGTGAGGTTGAAGTCGATATCTTCGAACATCTTTCGTCCGATCGACTTGCCGCCAATATCCGAGATGAAGAACGCGACCGTCGCTTCATCGAACGAAGCCAGAAAAGCGAACACAGCCCCTGCCGCCACACCCGGTGCAATATTGGGCAAGACCACAAGGACGAAGGCCTGAAGCCTGTTGGCCCCGCAGTTCAATGCTGCCAGTTCCAGCGCGGGGTCGAAACGTTGCAGCGCCGCCGTCACCGTGATCATCACGTAAGGTGTGGCAAGCACGGTATGGGCGATGAGAAAGCCGAAGAAGTTGCCCGTAAGCTGCAGCGGCGAGAACACCAGATATAGTGCGACCCCAAGGACAATGTGCGGCACGATCATCGGCCCAAGCGCAAGAGCCTGAAGCGCCGATCTGAAGGGGAGGCGCCCTCTCACGATCGCCAGCGCGGCCATCGTGCCAGTAATCGTGGCCGTCGCAGTCGTAGCAAGCGCGATCTTGAGGCTGAACCAGGTTGCCGCCATCCAGTCCGGGTCACTGAAATAGGCACGGTACCATTTGAGGCTCAACCCGCTCGGAGGAAACTCAATATAGTCCTTTTCGCTGAGTGACATGGGGATGACGATGAGCGTTGGCAGCAGCAAGAAGAAAAGGACGCAACCGATCACGACAGCCAGAGTGATCATGCCGACGGTCTTGGCAAAGACGTGGAAGGCTGACGCGGCGTAATGGTCGCGAACCAGGGACAGACGATTTGGCGAACGTGCGAGATCAATGGACACTGTGCAATCCCTTGCTGAGCGAGAGCGTCTTTCGAAACAGGAAGACGAAGATGAGCGTCACGGTTAAAAGCACCGACGAAAGCGCTGCGGCGAACGGCCAGTCGAGCAGAACAGTCGTCTGCTGTCCGATCAACGTTGCCATCAGCATAGATCCCGGGCCGCCGACCAACGCCGGCGTGATGTAAAAGCCCAGGGCAAGGACAAAGCACAGGACGCTGCCCGCAAAGACACCCGGCAGGCTAAGCGGCAAGGTGACACTGATGAATGCGCGAAACGCTCCAGCACCAAGATTGCGCGCTGCCCTGACATAGTCGGGCGGCAAGGTCCGCAATGTCGAATAGATTGGCAGGATCATGAACGGCATCAACACATGCGTCATTGCCACAATGACCGCGCCCTGCGTGTAGATCAGCTTCAGCGGTCCGTCGGTGATACCGACATCCGCCAAAAGTGTATTCACGATGCCATTGCGCTGGAGAAGAACCACCCACGCGTAGGACCTGACCAGAACCGATGTCCACAAGGGTATGAAGACGCAGGCCGCAACCACCATGGCAACGCCATGTCGCAACCGCGCCATCAGATAGGCGACGGGAAAGCCGAGAAGCAGGCTTGCAATCGTCACAACGAATGCAACCTTCACCGTGCTCGCCAACACGCCGAGATAGAGCGGCTCGGCAACAAGCCGCCGATAGTGATCAAGGCTTCCGCCCTCAAAACTCAGCGCAACCAGCCGGGTGACGGGATAGACGAACCCGAGGACCAGTGCGGCGACAAGTGGCGTCACCAAGCAGACCGAAACGCTACGCGAATAAAACCGTGCGGATGCCTCAGTCGATCGTGGCTGGCGTGCGGCCATGGCCTGCGAAACTTCGGAAAGGCCGCTCATGCCGCATGCCTTTCCGTTTCTGGAAACAAGTGAATGGCTCCATCATCGAGCAGAAGGTCAACCTGATCTCGCTCGTGAAATGGCAATCCTCCATCGGCCGGCAGCTGTATCTGCAACACAACGTCCGGGCGGCTTTCCAGCCGTACCATGACAATATGGACAGAGCCCACAAAGACACAGGTCTCCACGACAGCCGCAAGGCAGCCCGCACCACCTTCACCACACCTGGCAACCCGAACCCGCTCCGGGCGTATCGCAAGCTTTACTGTTTGCCCGGCCGATGGGCCGACATTTCGCGGACCTTGTGAACGAATGGAAAGAACAGTGTCGTCGGAAAGACGCACCACGGCCGTGCCACCTGCGTTCTCGAGGCAACTGCCTTCGATGAAGTTCATGCGACCGATAAAATCGGCAACAAATGCGGAATTCGGATGCCGATAGAGTTCTGTGGGAGGACCGAATTGCATCAACTCGCCGCCGGCCATAACCGCAACGCGGTCTGACATGGTCAGGGCCTCGTCCTGATCATGCGTCACATAGACAACCGTAGCGCCCAGCCGCTCTTGCAGGCGCTTGATTTCGAACTGCATCGCCTCTCGCAGCTTCTTGTCCAGCGCACCCAATGGTTCATCCATCAACAGAACAGGCGGCTCGAATGCCAGCGCTCGGGCTAATGCAACGCGCTGCTGTTGGCCGCCGGACAATTGTTGGGGGTAGCGCTCCCCATAACTTGAGAGCTGCACGAGTTCGAGCATCTCCTCGACCCGTGTGGCAATCCGCGTCTTGTTCGATCGGCCCCGCATCCGCAACGGAAATGCGATGTTTTGATGCACCGTCAGATGCGGAAAAAGAGCGTACTTTTGAAACACCATGCCGATGCCACGCCGGTTGGGAGCAACATGCGTTACATCTCGTCCTCCAATGACGATCTTGCCGGCGCTCGGTCCCTCAAATCCCGCGATCATGTTCAGCGCGGTTGTCTTGCCGGAACCGGAAGGACCGACAAGCGAAACAAACTCACCGGCACTGATTTCAAGCGACAGGCTCGTGACGGCCCTAACACTGCCAAAGTGCTTTTCGAGCCCAACAAGCGATAAATATTGACCAATCAATTCTGACTTTCCTTTCAACTGTTCCGGTGACGCTCTGTGGCGTCTAACCTCTCAAGGGCCCGTTTGACGGCGGCCCCGTACCAACAATCCCATCGGGCGACCCGCAGGCGCAGCCAGGGCAAATCAACGGCGATGTAAAAATCCGCGCCAACCTGGCAGGCGGCACCCGTGACGATAATCAAGAAAGCTGCTAGGACTCGTTGATGCGACAAAAGCTTTGCAGAACTTTCATATTTCATTTTTGTTGCATCAAAAATTTGCATTGTCAACTGAGTGAGAGGTTTGAATGGCGGTCCCTGTGAGCGAGTTGGCCAATATTGATCGTGCGGCGGAGAACCTTGGCGATGCGGCGTATCGCCAGATGAAGGAGCGGATTATCCGTGGCGTCTACCGTCCGGGGCATAAGTTGACGGTGAGGGCGGTTGCCCAGGACTTGGATGTCAGTACTACTCCTGCGCGTGACGCCATCAATCGGCTCGCAAGCGAAGCGGCGCTCGTCTATGCCGGCCCAAAGACGGTCGTCGTGCCTGTCCTTGATGCAAAAGCCCTGCAGGAGATCACGCTTATTCGGTTGGCGCTCGAGGGATTGGCTGCGCAGCAGGCCGCCGAACATGTTGTCCCGCAGGACGTGCAGGCCCTTAGGTCTTTGCAAAAACAAATTAATTCAGCACTTGACGCTGAGCGGTACGCAGATGCCCTGTGGCACAACAAGGAGTTCCATTTCGCGATCTTCCGGCTGGCAAAATTGCCGCACCTTGTTTCGATGATCGAAACCCTTTGGTTACGGATCGGCCCCTCCCTGCACGATCTCTACCCGGAATTTGCAAAGGAGCGGTTTGGTGTTCACAACCATGAGGTTGCGATGGAGGCGCTCGAGGAGCGCGATGGTGCAGCCGTCCGGGCTGCAATGGAGAATGATATTCGCGACGGCTATCGGCGTCTGAGGCGAGCCTGTCGCGAAAGGGCGATTGGCTCCGCGCAATAGAGAATTTGTTGCATGGACTTGACTGTTGGGTTTTTTGTTGCAACAAAAGTGTAAAGCTCGTACAAACGACGAGCCGAATTTGTTGCTCAGAAAGCCCAAGCCATGTCAGTTCAAGGAATTCATGCCGCGCAGGCCTCGCCTGCACGGACTAAATCGACACGTCTATTCCGTCGCGCAGTGCCGGTTTTCCCCGGTGGTGTGACCCGCGCCACGGTGGAGAAAGATCCTATCCCGTTTTACGTCGCGTACGGGGAGGGCGCCTATCTGGTTGACGTCGATGGCAATCGTCTCCTCGACCTCAACAATAACTTTACGACCCTTATTCATGGACACGGCTTCGAGCCGGTCCGTCAGGCTGCAAGCGATCTTATGCGGACGGGAACGTGCTTTGCCAACCCGACGCAACACGAGATCGGGCTTGCCGAGTTGCTTGTTGATCGTATCCCGGCCATCGAACAAGTGCGCTTCGTCAACAGCGGCACCGAAGCGGTGATGTTCGCAATCAAAGCCGCCCGCGCATTCACGGGCCGACCTGGAATTGTCAGGGTCGAAGGTGCCTATCACGGCGCTTATGATTGGGCCGAGGCCGGGCAGGCGGTGGCCTCAAACCCAGACGATCGGGCAGCAATCTCACGGGCAATACCTGCCTACCATGGCACTCCTGCAAGTGTCGCCGATGACGTCCATCTCATTCGCTTCAACGACGTGGACGGACTTGAGCAACGCCTACACGCCTTGCGTGACCGTGTCGCCTGCCTGTTGATCGATCCGATGCCCAGCCGCGCCGGTCTTCTTCATCCCAATGCCACCTTCATCGAGGCACTGAGTTCGGCTGCACGCAAGCATGGCATCCTCATCATCGCCGATGAGGTTCTCAATCTCAGGCAGGGCTACGCAGGAGCCTCGCCGCGCTACGGGCTCACCCCCGATCTCGTCACGGCCGGCAAAATCATCGGTGGTGGGTTCCCGATCGGCGCGATCGGTGGACGTGAAGAGATCATGCGGGTTTTCGGTACACAGGTGAACAAGCCTCTGCTGCTGCAGGGCGGCACATTTTCCGCCAATCCCGTCTCCATGGTCGCCGGTCGCGTCGCCATGGAAGCAATGACACATGATAGCTTCAATCACCTGGAGGCGCTTGGAGAACGGCTGCGTGACGGCCTTCGAAGCAGCATCAGCCGCATTGACGCGCCATTCTCTGTCACCGGCGCAGCTTCGCTGTTTCGAATACACCCCAAAACCAATGCACCAACCGAGTTTCGAGAAGCTTTGCTGAGCGATGCGGAAGGCCTCGTGATGAGGGGACTTGCACGGCATTTCCTTCAACGCGGCATCCTCCTTCCCCATGGCGCCGCAGCCAGCCTTTCGACACCAATGACCAACAGCGACATCGACCTCATCCTCGCTGCCTTCGATGATTTCCTGAGTGTTCACGCCGCCAACGAGAGGGCGCAATCATGACCAATGCCGCAACTGAAACTGTCGCCGAGCGCATTGCCCACATCCTTTGCCGCCACCAGGTGGAAGTCATCTTCGCCCAGAGCCTTCCCTCGGCAGTTATTCTCGCAGCGGAGGCGGCTGGCATCAAACAGATCGCCTATAGGCAAGAAAACATGGGCGGGGCGATGGCCGACGGATATGCCCGCATATCAGGCAAAGTCGCTGTGGTTGCCGCCCAGAACGGTCCTGCCGCGACACTTCTTGTCCCGCCTCTTGCGGAAGCCTTAAAGGCGAGTGTTCCGATCGTTGCGCTCGTTCAGGATGTCGAACGCGACCAAACAGACAGAAACGCATTCCAGGATTTCGACCAGATCGCGCTCTTTCAATCCTGCGCCAAATGGGTCCGGCGCGTTCAAGTCCCAGACCGGATTGACGACTATATCGACGCCGCCTTTACCGCAGCTGCATCCGGCCGCCCGGGGCCAGCAGTCTTGCTCCTACCTGCCGATCTGTTGCGCGCGCCGGCTCAGCCGGCCACCCTTCCGAGATCAAAATGCCTCGGCCGATGGCCACTTGATCGCACGCGTCCCTCTGAAGAAGCCCTCGATGAGGTGGCACGGCGAATTGCATCGGCGAAGGCGCCTATCATCGTTGCAGGTGGCGGCGTGCATGGCTCAGGCGCCGCAGAAGAGCTGACAGCTTTGCAGCATGAAGCAAGCCTGCCGGTGATAACCACCAATATGGGCAAGGGGGTGGTCGATGAGTTTCATCCATTGTCTGCCGGTGTCCTTGGATCATTGACCGGCCCACGCTCGCTCGGACGTCACTCGCTGCCTTTGATTGAAGAAGCTGATCTTGTCCTTCTGGTCGGTACGCGAACCAATCAAAATGGAACGGACAACTGGCGCCAAATTCCAACCTCTGCGACAATCGTACATATCGACGTCGATCCGGCAGAGATCGGACGGAATTATGAGGCAATCCGCCTCGTTGGCGACGCCGCGGAAACACTTTCGGCCCTTCGGGAAGCACTTGGTCGCGTCGACCTTACGCGTCGCAATAATGATCGTGCGCGATTGGAGGAGCGCATCAAAGGCTTCTGGACCGCGTTCGAAAGTGATCGTTTAGACGTTGCAACCGCGACTTCCGGGCCCATCCGTCCGGAAAGAGTGATGGCCGAGCTTCAGTCCCTACTGACCGCTGACATGATGGTCGTCGCCGATGCCTCCTATTCCTCGATGTGGGTTGTCGGGCAGTTGCGTGCACCAGGCGTCATGCGGTTTATCACGCCTCGCGGTCTCGCAGGACTTGGTTGGGGTGTGCCGCTCGCGATCGGGGCTAAGGCTGCCCGTCCACAAAGCCCTGTCGTTGCTCTCGTTGGCGATGGCGGCTTCGCCCATAGTTGGGCGGAGCTCGAAACCATGGTGCGCATGCAACTTCCCGTTCTCATCATCGTTTTGAACAACGGCATCCTTGGTTTCCAAAGGGATGCGGAGACCGTGAAATTCGGCAGATACACGACGGCATGCCATTTCGCCGACGTCGACCATGTGCAGATCGCCAAGGCTTGCGGCTGCCCCGCGGTCCGCGTTGAAGATCCTTGTGATCTGGCCGATCTGCTCAAAAGCAGCATCAATGCTGAGGGACCAATGTTGATTGAGGTCATGACAGACCCGGAAGCACATCCTCCTCTTTCTCTCTTTGCCAATATGGATGCGGCAGCATGACAAATCGCCAAACGGAAAGGATCGCCGTGGTGACCGGCGGCACGACAGGTATTGGGCTGGCAACAGCCCAATACCTTCTCGCACGCGGCCACCGGGTTGCGATCTTCGGTCAAAACGAAGGGCATGTGCGAAACGCCAAGGACGATCTTACCCGTGAATTTGGTGCTGAGCGCCTGTTCGCGCGCACCGTTGATCTCGTGCAACCACCTCAGATCACCGCATTCTTTCGTGAGCTCGAGCAAAGCTGGGGAAGTGCTGGTGTTCTCGTTTGCAATGCCGGGGTCTCGCCGAAGGGTGTCGACGGTCCGTCCCCCTTCGATGAGGTCGACCTTAAAGAGTGGAACTCAGTTCTTTCGGTCAATCTAACCGGTGCAATGTTGTGCTGCCAGGCGGTGTTGCCAGGCATGGTCCGGCATGGATTCGGACGCATCGTATTCGTTGGTTCGATCGCCGGGCGAACGCTTCCCCGCATCGCCGGTAGCGCTTACGTAACCTCTAAGGCAGCAATGGCTGGTCTCGCGCGTTCGCTTGTCTGGCCTTATGGCGCCCACGGCGTCACAGCCAACGTCGTTGCTCCGGGCAGAATTGCGACCGCCATGGCCGGTGCTATCAGCGCCCCAACCAATCAGGCGGCTATTGCGCGCATTCCCGCTGGCCGAATGGGCGTCCCGAACGAAGTTGCCGCTGCCATAGGCTTTCTCGCCGGCGATGAAGCCGCCTTCGTCAACGGGGCAATCTTGGATGTCAATGGCGGCGAGTACGCGCCAGCGTGAGGCTGAAGTTGAGCGTTTTCCGCAAAGGAGGATAGATGAACGGGCGAATAGTTATCCATACCGAAGACGCGGAGCTTTACCTGCTTCTTAAACACATCCTCACGCTTGAAGGTTTCTCGGCCGAAAACACCAACCGTTTGACCGAGCTGCTGAGCCGTGTTCATCTTGCCCCACCGCTAGCGGTCATTGTCGACTGCTCTGATCCCGACATGAATGCATCTGCCGTCTGCGCCCGCATCAGGGCCAACACAAAGCCTGAGGCAAAGGTTGTGTCTCTCGTGAATACGGCGAACGGCGGCGACGGTCATCACCTGGCCGCGTCAACCGTGGACTGCATCATACACCGTCCGTTCAATCCGGAGCGGTTGCTTGCATTTCTGCGCGGTTTGCGCGCCGATGTGGCGGCGCAATCCAGCACGCAAACACCAACGATATTGCGTTACGCCGACATCGAAATGAACCTCGGTCGGCTTCGCGTCGAGCGAGACGGCCACCCGGTCCTTCTGTCGGCACTCCAGTTTCGTCTGTTGCTGTGCCTGATGCGGGCTCCCGACGTTGTCCATACCCGCGATGACCTAATTGCCGCTGCTTGGCCACCCGATGCAGAGGTCGAACCGCGAACCGTTGATATTCACATTGGACATATAAGACGAGCAATGAAGCGGGCGGGGGCTGATGTCATTCGAACCGTTCGCTCTGTCGGGTACGCGCTTTACCTGCCATCGCATTGACTGAGCGGATTTAATGGCTTTGCAGAACTCTTCCTATTTGTGATCTTCGGCCGGCGAATCCAGGCGTGATTTCGGGACGAACCCCAACGTGAATCCAAAGAGCCGCCCGATCTTGGCAACCGTGTCGACAGTCGGATTTGCTTTCCCGGTTTCAATCTCAGCGACTTGTCTGCGCGTGATGCCAGTCAGTTCCGAAAATTGTTTTTGGTTCAAACCAAGTGCCCTTCGGATCTCAGAAACAGCCTGGGGAAGTCGCAGATCCCCAGCCGCCGCTCTTTCAGCCAGGCGCCGTCTCAATTCCCTCGTTTCTTCCTTGGTGGGTTTCTTCCATCGAGGCATATTCTCACACCCCCGGCGCTGAAGCGGCTGCGTCCAGCACCTTTCCAACAAGCTCGGCGCACCCTGACATTGCGAAATCCACGACTTCCGCGGGCACTCCCATTGCCAGCGATATTTTCGGTGCGTTGGCAAGTCGCTCTGCAAACGTCGCCATCTCCTCAAGAAGCGCGGCCGCTGCTCTCTCGTCCTCCATGAAAACTGCACGGCAGACCTGCCACCAATCAGGATCGCTGTCGCGGTGTGTGTCGCGCATCACTCCCCATCTCGTCGATCTGGCGATGCCTTCGATCGCAAGACGCATCGGCGCGAAATCGAACAGCGGCGCAAGAGTGATGCCTCCACCAGGGGTCTTGCGCAGAGCGGTGTTCCGTCCATGGTTGTCAGGATTGCCCATCGCTCTATTGGTGAGATCGCGTTTCGCGTATTCCACGATATCGATAAATGGTTGGTCCGAATGGCGCTTCAAGACATTCACATAGTCTTCGTGGTCGGCGTTGTGTCCGAACTGCGCGACGCCAATGCTAGAAACCATGCTTTCCTGGCCGAAGCGGCATAGCAGCCCTCCTTGGATCTCCCGATCAAAGCGCGGGATCATCAACACCCCTTGCTCATAGGCCGAGACTTCATGAACCCGCAGGCCGAGCTCTTTGGCAACGCGCGAATAGCCGGATTCCGCCTCCAGGATCAGCCGATCGCGTTCGTTGCTGCTCCTGAGTAGTTTTACGATTACGTGTCGGGTGGCTTCGTCGTCCTTCACAAACGCGTCTGGATAATAGAGACCATCGACCGCTTGTGTTAGAGCGACCTTCGGCCATTCGCCTTGCAGGCCGCTCGATCCTGAGGCGATCATGCCGAACCGGTCGACGACTTCGATGAATTTTTCGCTGCGATTGAAGATGTCGTCTTCAGTGACCCCAGTGCGCGTCACGTTCTTAAGTCGTTCCCGTTCAGCCTCCGCTGCCTGCTTGATGCGGACGTTGCCCACCGGGCTGCCCGCTGCTCTCAGAAGGAGTGGGAGGTCGGATTCACGGTCATCCACACGCAGCCCAAGGTGCTCCGCGAGCTTACGTCGCGCGTGCCCCTGTGGCATGAGGTCTAGTAGGAAAGGAGGCCAAGTCGCCAGATATCGACTCTCAAGGTCTACAGGGAACCTGACAGACATGGCTCTGGCGTCGCCTACCTCACCGTTGGCACTATAATCTGCGGCGGCGAAATTGGCGAAATAGTCGATGTCATACTCAACGATCGACGGCCCCCGATAACCAAGCTGGGCGTCGAGGATCTCAATTGTGCCGCATTCGCGCCAGTCGCTCCTCCAGAATGCTTCGACAGTCAAACGCATTTAATAATCCCCTTTAAGGGATATATTAATAGAGCTTTCGGCTTTTTCCAACCCATCAAAAGGGTCTGTTGTTTTGGTCGAGATTTTACTGCGGAGAAGGACTGAACACAGAATTCGACTCCGTCGAGCGTCCACGATGCGCACCTTGCATGGCGTCCCAGTGCACACCTTGAGATGTCTCAGCGTTGAGAATACGCCAAACCAGAACTTGGAGTTATCGCCACGCACCTCAGTTCAGGCATCCAGGGCGCAATGAGCGGCGGTTGTCGCGGTCTGCGGCCATAGAGAACAACTGCGGCGGCGACATCCTCCTCTGGCGCCAAGTCCCTCGCTCCTTGCGGGCACAGGGCGATTTTGACGCCACAATTATGCAGCTTCTCCCCATTGATCGTAGCACGCGCAGCCGTTCATCGCGGTTCAGGCCAACTAGTTCAGTGTGATAGCCAGTTAGGAGGAGTTTGCGATGAAAAAGCTCTTATCCGCCCTCGCAGCGATTGGCTTAGCTGCGTCTTTCGCCTTACCGCTAAGCGCCGCTCCGATTTTCGTGCCAAAACCCGAACAAGTGCAGACCAGCACTGTCGAACAGGTCAGCCACTGGCGTCATCGTCAATGGCGCGCGGATCGTCGGTGGGATCGCCGCTGGGATAGGCGCCACGCTTGGCGTTCCTGCGGTTACTACGGCAGGTGCTACCCGCGCCATTACGGGTACTACGACGGCTACCGCGACCATTATCGCTACCAGCGTCGATCGGGCGTCACAATCTACATTAATTTCTAGCGGGCTAGCGCGCACAGTACTGCGGCACGTCAATGCACCGACCCCGCGCGTCGTTGTGCGGCTCGCTCGCCTTGCTCGAGAAAAAAGCCGACGAAGTGAGAATCCTAGAACCGGTCGACAGACGCCCGATCCTCTTCTCATCGTCACCGTCGAACCAACCCTTTAAGTCTGTTGCAATCGGCATAGATCCTCCTTGCAGGAGGATGCGCGATGTCAGAAGAATGGCCGATGTATATTTTGCAGTGCGTTGTTGTGATCGGCCTCGTAGGAGCTCTGTTCATCAGGGCAGACTAAACCTCGATAAATACTGCTTCCTGCTTCGACATCTGCTCAGGTCCGCCATTTCGGCGTGCGCTTTGCGTTGTGTAGCAACTCGCGGGCAGTAGCAAAGTGACCGAATAGGTACCTAAGCCTCTTCTCCTCCTCGTAGCAGAGGCGGTGTTTTTTGCAGAAATCGGTCACTGACCAGACTTTCGTTGCTGCCTCAGCAGCAAGTTTCTCGGTTTCTATACGCTCCATGTCGACCTCCCGGCGATTTACATTCGACCACCCTACTAAAGTCTAATGTAGCGGGAAATAAACTAAAACATAGCCACTTTGGGCTATCCCAGTTGTGGCGGCGCGCCTCCTCTCGCAAAACGGCGATTGAGCGGCCGCTCTCCTGTTTACAGGATCGAGCGGCCGCCTTTGTTATTGCGCCGGTGTTGTCGTCGACGGCTGGGTGGTTGACGGTTGGGTAGTCGATGGCTCCGTCGACGGCGTCGTTGTCGATGGCTCGGTAGTGGACGGAGTTGTTGATGGTGCGGTCGTAGTCGGCTCCGTAGTGGATGGAGTCGTGGTGGACGGAGTAGTTGTAGACGGCGCTGTTGACGGTTCCGTAGTGGTTGCCGGCGGAGTTGCCGTTTCTGTCGCGGTGTCGTTCGTCCCTGGCATTAGGAACATCACCGCCAAGATGATGATCACAACAGCGACGACTAGGCCAATTACGGTATTCCGGTTCATGCAGACCCCTCCTAAGTGTGGCTTTCACTTAGGTACATGGAGCGCAGCTTGGGGTTTTCAATGTGGGAAGCCAATGCACGACAAGCTTGGGCGGCATTGGTCTAATAGCGGTGAAGGCAAAGGCTCTGCCTCCCTTCACCTTCCAGCAAACACTTTCCACTCACACTAAGTCGTCTTGCGATCTTTCAGCGTTGAAAATACTCCAAACCAGAATTTGTAGTCATCACTACGCGCCTCAGTCCAGGCGTCCAGTGCGCAATAAGCGGCCGCTGTCGCGGCCTGCGGCCCATAAAGATCGATAGCGGCGGTGACCGCCTCCTCGGCTCTGAAATTTTTCCAGATGCCGTCCTTACCGGCCGTATCGCTGATGCCGGACGATTTAACGAGAATTTTGGACAAGCTCAATCTCCCTGCTGTCCGGCAGGTGATGTTGATGTTGCCGGACGTTGGAACTCCGAATCCGTGAGCCAGCGCTTGTCCTCGTCGGCTATCGATAGCCCTAAGATAGCGGTAACGCTCAGGCTTTGACAATCTTTTGTTGCATCAATAATTGGGAAACTTATTGCAAAATCCAAACATATTGCGAAATGCATCGTAAAATTTGAGGGGTACGGCGAGTTTATGGATCTGATAGGAAGTTAGTTTGTGACATCAAAAAACATGAGGCAACCGATGAAACGTCAGCGAGCAACAGTCGCGGAGGCTGCGCGATGAAGCCTTTGATCCTTATCTGCCCGCGCAACGTAGACATCTACCTCCTGCTCACGCACATCCTGAACGTCGATGGCTTTCGAACCGTGCTGGCCAGTGAGGAAGAGGTCGTCGAGAAAGCTGCGGCGATGAAGCCTGAGGTGATTATCCTAGATACAGGCACAGACGCGGCATCGACTTTAAGGACATGCGCGACGATCAGGTCTAACGAGGTCACCGCCGCAATCCCAACGATCGCTCTCGTTGCAGCCGGCGACGAGCGGCATTATCTGGATCTATTGAAGGCAGGCGTGGATGAAAACTTCGTTCGGCCCGTGTTGCCCATTAGGCTATTGAATTATCTTCATTCTCTTTCAAAACTCGCCGCACGGCCGACGGCAACAGAACCGCCGTTGACCAACACGCTGGCGGATACATTGGCGTTTGGAGGATTGACAATTCATGTGGGGCGGCGGCTGGTGATATATGAAGGGCGCGAGCTGCAACTCGGACCAATCGAGTTCAAGTTGTTGAGCCGGCTTCTCGAGGCTCCCGGCAATGTCTTCACCCGTCAACAATTGATCGAGGTCGCCTGGCCGCCAAACCTCTATGTTCAGTCGCGCACCGTCGATGTGCACATCGGCCACCTGCGTCGTTCGCTGCGACGCCTGACCGGCAGCAATCTCATTCGTACAGTCAGAGCGTCCGGCTACGCGGTGGAGATCAAGTCGCCTATGAGTGAACGTTGAATTTTATCATTCTGTATATTGTGAATTAAGTATTGTATAATTCAGTAATGTGTGGATTGTTATTTGAGTAATTGTTTTTATATTTTACAGAAGATTCAAAAATATTTGTGAAATGCTTCGTTGAATAGGATCGTTACAACGGTCAGTCTCCAGTCAATTCATATTCTGGAGGCACGAAATGTCGATAAACACCAAGACCGGTCCGAACGGCGCAAGCAGGAGCCGCCGGAATACCGATAGTCTCATCCGCCATTCGCGAAGCCACTTCGATGCTGCGCATTTCCATGGGCTCATGGCGCTCTATGCGCGCCCTTCAGTCGGTCGGGCTGTCGTTCTACCGCATGAAGGCGAGCGCCGTGTCGTTGATTTCGTGCGCTGCTCCTATCTGGGGCTCGATAATCATCCGAAGATTATCGATGGCGCAATCGAAGCGCTGATCAATTACGGCGCCTTGCATTGGTCTTGCGCGCGAACCCGCCTCAATTTCGCGATCATCGGCGAACTCGAGATGGCCCTGTCAGAGTTGTTCGATGCGCGCGTGATTGCGTTCAGCACTGTGCTGGCGGCAAACATGAGCGCGCTTCCGTTGATCGCTTCCGGTCACCTGACAGGTGGCACCAAGCCCGTGATGGTTTTTGACCGCCTCGCCCATGCGACGCTTGCCTATCACAAGGGAACGCTCGCTGGTGAAACCAAGGTCGAAACGATTGAGCACAATGACATCGAGGCGCTCGAGGCACTTTGTAAAAAATATCCTGCAGTTGCCTACATTTGCGACGGCGTCTATTCCATGGGAGGTTGTGTCAAGCTCGAACATCTGCGCCAGTTGCAAGATCGTTACGGCTTGTTCCTCTATGTCGATGACGCCCACGGCATCTCCATCTTCGGAGGTAACGGCGAAGGCTATGCCCGGTCGCAGATTGACGGTTCGCTCGGTGACCGCACGATTATTGCAGCATCTCTGGGCAAGGGTTTTGGCGCCTCAGGCGGGTTGCTGATGCTCGGCAACGACCATCAGGAGCAGCTTTTTCGAAGGTTCGGGGTTGCTCATGCATTTTCTGCGTCTTTGAATGTAGCGGCGATCGGCGCTGCACTCGCATCCCAAGCCTTGCATCGCACGCCGGAACTCCAAAATCTCCAGCTTGAGCTGCAGTCACGCATTGCTCTTTTTGACTGCCTCGTTCCAACCCAGCAGCGCGGCTCCTCTCTGCCGATACGAACAGTCGAGATCGGTGACGAATTAAGAGCAATCGCGGCGGCGAGAACTTTGCTGAATAGAGGATTCTACACATCGGCAATTTTCTTTCCGACCGTTCAAAAAGGCCGCGCCGGATTGCGCATATGTCCGACAGCGGGACACAGCGAGGATGATATCAAGGCAATCGGCGAAGCGATCGTAGCCGTCCTCGAAGAGTTCGAGCAAGCGGGGGTGGAGCAAATGCTGACTTCCAACGCTAAATTCGGCTTACCCACGACCGCCAGTGAGCTGTGCATTGAGGTTCCAGGCGCCGCATATGTCGTCAGACGCCTGGCAGAACGTCCGGCACTTGGCCAACTGCTCCAGACGGACGAAGGCGATCTCATTAAATCTGTCGCTGGTGGGAGGATCACAATGTGGGCGCGCGGCAAACGATTGTTTCTGTTTGTGGAGGCAAGTGACCTCCTCACGCGTATCGCGATCGAAGACGTTCTGGCCGTGGAGCTTAGTTCCATCCACCCGACGCTTCCGACCTTGCTGCTGTGGCATGCCGCCAAGTTCGATCGCCTGCAATTTCCGCACCATCGTGAACAAGGGCGACCTTCAATTCCAGTGTAGCGACATGCGCGAAACATGGGCTTTCTCACGCCAGTGAGGCCGCCGCTTCCGCCTCAACCCAATGGAGTGAACCGGCTATGATCAATAAAAGTCTATTGGCGCTCAAGGCGAGCTGGCCTGCTTCAGTCTTGCAAAGAGCGTATCCGATATCTCGAATTCGCGGGCCTTGCCCCGTCCGAGCGCGTTCTTCGCCCAGCCTTCCCTCAAAAGGCCGCGAGCAACCAGCTGGTCGATCGGCTCTGCCGCTCCGCCCCGCGTCAATCCTGTCTTTTCCGTGATGTTTGTCAGCGTCAGCGGGATGTTGGCCAGGTGCAAGGTATAAAGCAGGCTCAGCATTCCCAGCTGCTTGAGGCGAGCCTGCGGGGTCTCTCCCTCTACCGGATTGTCCATGATCTCGCTCATTGCGAGCGACGAAAACGTAATGCTCTGCCAGCGGGCGTCAAATGACGTTGGCATGGATTTAACTGTCATTTTTGTGACACGCAGGCGATCTGACAAATCGCTCCCCCATGGTCTCTCTAGTTGCTCCGCGAGGTTTTCGCATGGTTTTCAGCATCTCTAAGATCGTCCTATCCGGCTCTTTGTCGATTGCAATATATGCCGTGTACGAGACTAAATCCTATGCGGATAATTGGGCATGTGAAGTCCTTCTTTGCCTGTCGAACCCTGGCGGCCCAACCGAGTTTGCGGAATGCCGGCCGTCAATCCACAAGCTTTGGAAACATTTGGCGAAGGGGCGGTCCTTCCCCGTCTGTAGCGGTATCGGTTTTCGAGCGTCTCGTCCGGGGTATGAGCCCTATTACTGCGAAGCTGGGTATCGGCTGAGCCAGCGCAGCGGAGACCGCGGCCGCGAAGCGACATGCATTTCGTTGCGGCCGGTCCCAACAGGCAACGACAGTTGTACGAGGCGGTGGCTGGACGGGCGACAGGCGGGTCAATGGGAATGGGCACAAGGACGACGCGTCTGCGTAGCGTACCGGCTGAAACCGCCGCATGTGCGCCAACACCCCCGCTTCGTCGACCTAACGATTGATGGGGTGGCGCCCCAACGTGTGTGGTTTTGATCCGATGCCCGTCCTATTCGTCGAATTGGCTGAGACCTGCGCACCGACGATCTCAAGCGAGATCCTCGCGGCTGTCGTCAGCATTGAAAGCGGCATTGCGCCGTTGGCGATCCGTATCAACAGTGATCATCCGCTCGGCGCTCCGCCGCGCAATATCGTCGAAGCCGCCGATATTGCGACCAGGCTCATTGCCGAGGGCCATAGCGTGGATCTCGGGCTCGGGGGCATAAGCCCGTCTGACCTTGCGAGCATGGGAATGAGCATCGTCGATGGCTTTGACCCGTGCGAGAACCTCAAGGCCACGGCGCACCTTCTGACGCAATACCGGATCGCTGCGGACCGCGCGGGGTTCGAAGGCACAGAGCTCGAAGCCGTCACGCTGCGCGCCTACTTCGGTCGAGGCGATGCAAAGATCGGTGAGATCGTCGGATACGACCGCCGTGTCGAAAAAGAAAAGGAGCGGTTGAAGCCACGCCTGTCCGAGCTGGAACTGGAAGATGTCACGCGGCAGGCACGGTCGCCGCACCGAGCAATGGGTAGCGGCGACATTGACCCAATGCCGAATGAAGGCGTCCCGCTCGGCGAAGCCGCAAAGGCACAAGAGGTTCAGCCGTTGTCCCGCGGCGGTCAGGATGACTGGGATGTATTCGCTTCGAAAGCGGGCTCTTCGGTTGTCGTTTTTTCCAAACAATAAAGGGAGTTTCGAATGGCCTTACGATCGCATTTAAAGCCTGTTGCTGCGTCGATATTGATCACTGCAGCGACGACCTTGGCGATGATGGAACCAGCCTTCGCCCAGGCCGCTGGCATTGAAAACGTGCTTCAGAACATCGTCGATATGCTGACCGGCAATATCGCGCGCCTGCTCGCGGTCATCGCCATCATAGTCATCTGCATCTCCTGGATGTTCGGTTACATGGATCTGCGCAAGGCAGGATTTTGGATCATCGGTATCGGCGGCATCTTCGGCGCCACCGAACTGGTCAACACGATCGTCGGATGATGCTCATGTCGCGCGCTGCTGCTGTTGAGGAAGACACGCTATTACTTGCTTGCACGCGTCCCATCATGGTTGCCGGGGTGACGATGGAGGCGATGGCGATCAACGTGATGCTGACGACGATCCTGTTCATCGTCGCCGGCTCGATTGTCTATGCCCTGGTTGGCGTGGTTTTCCATCTCGCTTTCAAAGCACTCGTCAAGCACGACCATAATATGTTTCGCGTCCTCGTTGCCTGCATTGAAACGCGAGGCAGGGCGCGCAACGCGGTTCTGTGGGGAGGCTCGACTGTCACTCCCTTGCGCCTTGATCATGTTTTGGCCGGGAGGATCTAGACCTTGACTAGTCTTGCTAAGTTCAAAGCCCGCGAACTGGAACCGGAAACCTTTATTCCCTACGTTCGTCATATCGATGAGACCGTCATTGGCCTCGACTCTCGCGCTTTGATGACGGTCATCGCCCTTGAAGGCATCGCTTTTGAAACAGCTGATCCCCTCGATATCAATGCGTTTCACCGCGATCTCAACACGCTTTATCGCAACATCGCCGATGAGCGGTTGGCGCTATGGGCACATGTCATCCGTCGGCGCGACAATGACTATCCGCACGGCATTTATGCCAATGCCTTCTCCGCCAGCCTCAATCAAAAATACCGCGACAGGATGGTTGGCGAGGATCTCTTTCGCAACGATCTCTATCTGACGCTGGTGTGGCATCCGGCCCGCCATCCTGCCCGCAAGATTGCAACGTTGCTGACCAGGCTAAAGACCGCACGGGCCACTGGCTTCGAACTTGATCGCCAGGCCCTCAAACATCTGGTCGACGTGACGACCGACGTCTCAGCCGGCTTGGCGCGCTTCGCGCCGCGCATTTTATCGATCTATGAGCGCGACGGCATTGTCTTTTCCGAGCCGAGTGAGGTGCTCCATCAACTGGTCGGCGGCAGGCGAGAACCGATCCCGCTTACGCAAGGGCGCATTTCTTCAGCGATTTACTCCGACCGGGTCATCATTGGCCGGGAAACCGCCGAGATACGACATGAAGCCGCGAGCCGTTTCGCCGGCATGTTCGGGTTCAAGGAGTACCCGGCGCGCACCCGCACTGGCATGCTTGATGACCTGCTGACGGCACCGTTCGAGCTCATCCTCACTCAGTCATTCGCCTTTGTCAGCAAGGCCGACGCCAAGGTGATAATGGGGCGCAAGCAGAACCAGATGGTCAGCGCTGGCGACAGGGCAAGTTCACAACTGCACGAGCTTGCAGACGCCCTCGACGATCTGGAATCAAACCGGTTCGCCCTGGGCGAACATCATCTGACGCTCGCAGTCTTTGCGCCATCGGTGACCGAGCTCAATGACAATCTGGCAAAGTCGCGCGCGCACCTCACCATTGGGGGTGCAGTCGTTGCCCGTGAGGATCTCGGGCTCGAAGCAGCCTGGTGGGCGCAGCTTCCGGGCAATTTTCGCTATCGGGCCCGCTCTGGCGCAATCACGTCCAAAAATTTCGCCGCTCTTTCGCCGTTCCATTCCTATCCCCGCGGTCAGGAGCACGGTAACGAATGGGGCCCCGCCGTCGCTCTCCTGAAAACCGCGTCCGGATCGCCGTTCTATTTCAACTTCCATCATGGCGATCTCGGCAATACTTTCGTCTGCGGACCGACAGGATCGGGCAAAACCGTCGTCGTCAATTTCATGCTCTCCCAGTTGCAGAAGCATGATCCGCATATTGTCTTCTTCGATAAGGACCGCGGCGCCGATCTGTTCGTGCGCGCCGCAGGCGGGATTTATCTGCCGCTGCGAAATGGTGCGCCAACCGGATGCGCACCACTTAAGGGTCTTGAGCTCACGCCGCAGAACAAGGTCTTTCTGTCCCAATGGATCGCGAAGCTTGTCGGCTCGAAGGCGCGTGAGCTTTCCGTTACCGAAGTCCGCGATATTGCCGGCGCCATCGAGGGAATTGCTGACCTTTCGCGCGATGAGCGCACCATAGGGGCGCTGCGTGCTTTCCTTGACAACACCGATCCCGAGGGCATAGCGGCGCGCCTGCGTCGCTGGGAAAAAGGTGGGCCGCTTGGCTGGGTTTTCGACAATGAGGCCGACGACATAGGCATCGGGGCCAAGTTCCTCGGTTATGACATGACGCATTTTCTCGACAATGAGGAAATCCGCACGCCACTGATGGCCTATCTGTTTTATCGGGTCGAGCAGTTGATCGACGGTCGCCGGATCATCATCGTCATCGACGAATTCTGGAAGGCGCTTGCCGACGAGGCCTTCCGCGATCTTGCCCAAAATAAGCTGAAGACGATCCGCAAGCAGAACGGATTGATGCTGTTTGCCACGCAAAGCCCACGCGACGCTATCGGTTCACCGATTGCACATACGATCATCGAACAATGCCCGACACAGCTATTCATGCCGAATGCGCGTGGAAGTCATGCCGATTATGTCGATGGTTTCAAGCTGACGGAGCGTGAGTTCGAACTGATATCGTGTGCACTCTCCAACGATGCGAGGCGGTTTATCGTCAAGCAGGGCCACAACAGTGTTGTCGCCGAACTCAATCTCGCAGGCTTCGACGATGAACTCGCCGTGTTGTCCGGGCGCACCGCCAATGTCGAACTGGGGGATCGTATCCGTGCGGACGTAGGAGACGATCCGTCCGCCTGGTTGCCACTGTTCCAGCAAATGAGGAGTAAAAGCTGATGATCAGGAAGATGACAGCGATGATCGCTGCAGCCGCAGTGCTTTATGCAACAGGGACCTCAGGGCAGGGGATCCCGGTTGTCGATAACGCTGCAATCGCCAAACACATAGAGAGCATTGCCCAGTTGACCAAGCAACTGGATACGATGAAGGCGCAGCTTGATCAGGCGCAGCAGCTTTACGGCTCCCTGAACAAGCTGACCGATATGGCTGATATCGCAACCATCTTGAACGATCCGGCGATCCGCAACGCACTACCCGACGATTTCTCAGCCGTCCAAGGGCTGCTGAAGGGCTCAGGCGCCGGCGCCTTTGGCGATTCCGCCACGAGGTTCCTCGATGACAACAGCATCTATAAAACCAGCGCCAACGATTTCTACGCCTCAGAACTTGCTCGTATGCAGAACCGCAACGCCGGTCAGATGAGCCTCGGGCAGCAGATCTATGACGCGGCAACCAAGCGCATCGATGGCATCGACGAGTTGCGCAAACGGATTGCCGCGGCCGGAGACGCCAAGGACATAGCAGACCTTCAGGCCCGGCTGCTTGCCGAAACCGCCTTTCTCGAGACGGACACCCTGCGCATGCAGGCACTGCAGATGATCCAGCAAGCGCAGGTTCAGGTTGATCTGCAACGCCAGGCCGAAGACTGGCGCAAACGGATGGACGCAATGGGAGCCGCACTCAAATGACAACGTCGATGCCGACCCGTCTGCTGTTGCCCGCCGCCTGCTCGCACGGTGAGGTTCTCACCGAATTGAACCGCTTGGCCGAGGCGGTCCGTGGCAAGGCTCGGCTCGAGCGAACGAACAAGGCGTTTGGGGGCTAAGGCGGATGTACCAGGTCTTTGCTTTCCTCGACAATCAATTCAAGGCTCCACTTGAGAGTTTCATTTCTTCCGGAACATCCAACATCAGCACGTGGGTGGCGGGGCCGTTGACGGCGGCCCTCGTGCTCTATGTCGTCCTCTATGGCTATCTGGTTCTCAGAGGGTCCATCGAAACGCCTGTGCTGGAGTTTGCCTACCGCGCGATCAAGCTCGGCATTTTGGTGATGCTCGTGCGCGATGCTGCCGACTATCGGGCGTTTGTAACTGATCTATTCTTCACCAGTCTGCCGCAGGAAATCTCCACGGCGCTCAACACCGGCACCGTACCGAGTGCGTCGACATTTGATGCACTGCTCGACAAGGGGCAGGCGTCGGCCAACCAAATCTGGAACAGAAGCTCTTGGCCGCTCGACATCGCGACCGCGTTCGGTGGCCTCTTGATGGTCGTCATTACATTCGTCGTCGCTGCTATCGGCTATATCGTCTCCCTCTATGCCCGCGTCGCACTCGCCATCATTCTGGCACTCGGTCCCATTTTCATTGCACTGGCGATGTTTCAGAGCACGCGGCGCTTCACCGAAGCCTGGATCGGCCAACTGGTTAATTTCGTTATCTTACAGGTCCTGGTCGTTGCGGTCGGCTCGCTGCTGATCACGACGCTCGACACGTCGTTCACCACCGTCGAAGCCTACGAGGACGTCTTGATGCGGCCGATAGCGATCGGAGCCATTGGGATCGCAAGCCTCTATGTCTTTTATCAGCTCCCCGGTATCGCAGCATCCCTTGCTGCCGGTGGTGCGTCGCTCACCTATGGCTACTCTGCGGCACGCGATGCGCATGAGAGTACGCTCACCTCCGGAGCAGTCGCTGTCCAGCGCATCGCGCGACGCGGTATGCGCGCCGCCGTTCGCCGCTTGTCGGCACACGACACGTCGTGACCTGCCGATGCTCTTCCAGCAAGGTGCCTCAACGGCGCTGCGACCCCTTTACGGATGAACAAAGGATACCGGTCGATATGCCGCGAACTGTCTTCTGCCTCCTATTGTTGGCCCTGGTCAGCGGATGCAACACGATGACGTCTCATCTCCCGAAATGCGACGGATACGCCAAACGCCCGCTCAACCGTTCAATGTGGCAATGGGAGGGCGGCAAACAGCATTCTGCAAAACCGCTCGGTTACCTGCGTGAACAGCCTGTTCCGGCGGCCTTCGAGGAGTTTGACGAACGCGCGTCCTATCGCAAATGCGCCGAGGCGCTGGGGCGCCAATGATCACCCCGGATGGTTTGAAGGCCTATTTCGACAGGGCGCGCCGTTTCGATCAGGATCGCTTGATAAGCGTCGAACGTTCGGCACGAATTGCCTGGACTATTGCGATTGTTGCAAGTTTCGTTGCCTGCGCCGCCGTCTTTGCCGTCGCTGCGCTCGCGCCATTAAAGACGGCCGTGCCATTCGTCGTGCGTGTCGACAATTCGACCGGTATTGTCGACGTGGTATCGGCCCTGACCTCGGGGGCTGGAAGCTACGACGAAGCGGTGACGAAGTATTTTGCTGCGCGCTATGTCAGGGCGCGCGAAGGCTATGTTTGGTCGGAGGCCAAGGAGAATTTCGAGACCGTCTCACTCCTGTCGGCGCAACCCGAGCAGATGCGCTTTGCCACCCTTTACCGCGGCAGCAATCCCCACTCCCCACAAAATGTTTACGGGCGCGGTTCGACGGTGAAAGTCACGATCAAGTCGATCTCCCTGATCAACGCAAACGTCGTGTCGGTGCGCTTTCTCAGCACCATCACCCGGGCAGACGATGTGCGCACAACTCATTGGGTGGCGACGCTCACTTATTCCTATGTCAATGCCCCGGTCTCCTCGACCGACCGGCTGGTCAATCCGCTTGGCTTCGTCGTCAGTGATTATCGGGCAGATCCGGAGGCGATCAATTGAAGACAATTTCATTGCCAGTCTTTGCCGCCCTTGTCGCCGTCACAACGGTGTTTCATCCAGCCTTGGCCCTCGATATTCCGAGCGGCGCCGGGCAGGACAACCGTGTTCGTTTCGTCAACTACCAGCCGTACAACATCACCCGCATCGTCGGCACGCTGCGCTCGTCGGTTCAGGTGGAGTTTGCGCCCAATGAGGAGATCGCGCATGTGGCGCTTGGCAATTCGGTAGCTTGGGAGGTGGCGCCAGCCGGCAATATTCTGTTCCTAAAACCGCGCGAAAACCAGCCGATCACCAACATCTCCATAGTCACGACAAGACGAGATGGCTCAAAGCGCAGCTACCAGATGGAGCTTACAGTGCGCGACGGCTCCGTTGCTGCCGGACAAGATACCTACTTCTATGTGAAGTACCGCTATCCCACTGACGAGGCGCAGCGCCGGCGCCTGGAAGCGCAGGCCCGTGGCCAAGCGGAGAAAGCCGATGCTGCAAATGACGCTTTGGCGCTCCATGAGCAATATGGCCCGCGCAACTGGCAATATTCGGTGCAAGGATCTGCCGCGATCGAACCGCAGGCCGTTTACGACAACGGCAAGCTTACAACTTTTGTCTTCGGCGACAATCGGGAGATCCCGGCAATCTACCTTGAGAACTCCGACGGAACCGAAAGTCTCGTCTCAAAATCCATCTCCGGTGGTCTCGTGCTCGTTCATGCCATCAGCCGCAAGTTCATCCTGCGTCGTGGAGCGGATGTGATCTGCGTCTTCAACGAGGGCCACCCTCTTGGCGCCGACAACCCCGGGACACATACGACCTCTCCATCGGTGGAGAGGGTCGTCAAGGCAGCAGATGAGGACACAGCCCAAAGAGACGCACAATGACAGACGATGTTCCAACGACGATACCCGGCGAACGCGGACATGCCCAGCTTCCCCAAGGGTTCGACAGCAACCCGGCTCTCAGACGCGGCGCCGTTGTCGCAGCTATCCTCGCCTTCATCGGCTTCGGGCTGTGGTCGATGCGTTCGCAGACCCTTGACCCGAATGCCAATCGTGAGGAGCGGGTGGTCATCCGGCAAGCGACGGACTTCGAGCCGGCAAAAGAGGAGCCCAAGACGGTGGAGCCATTGCCCGAAGTCAAATTGCCAACGCCGGTTGTCGCCGAAGCGCCCACCGAACCCGAAAAGGACGAGCTTCTGGACTCTGCGCGGCGAGCCCCAGTCATGGCCTTCAGCGCAGGCCAAGTGATCGATCGCCGTTCCGAATACACGCAAACACCGCCGGATCAAGCTTCGACCTATCTGCCCATTAATGGCGCGCTTGGCGGCGAGGGAGGCGAAAACGAAGATCAGCGTTTCGACCGGATGCTGAAGCCGACACGGCTCGAAGGTTCGCGAGCCGGACATCTCGGCAACCGGAACTATATCGTCGCGATGGGGACTTCGATCCCGTGCGTGCTCGAAACGGCTCTGTCTTCTGACCAGCCTGGCTTCGCCAGCTGTGTCATCAATCGCGACGTGTTTTCGGATAACGGCCGTGTGGTGCTGATGGAGAAGGGCACGCAGATTGTCGGCGAATACCGCGGCGGTCTGCGGCGCGGCCAGAAGCGGCTCTTCGTCCTCTGGAACCGTGCGAAAACGCCAACCGGTGTCATCATTGCGCTTGCTTCACCCGCAACCGATGCGCTCGGTCGCGCCGGTTTTGACGGTCATGTCGACAGTCATTGGTGGGAGCGCTTCGGCAGTGCTTTGCTCCTGTCGATCGTTGGTGATGTGGCGAGCTTTGGCGGAAGGCAATTACAGGATCAGGACGTCGACGCGGAGGGTACGACGAGCGCCGGCAGGCAAGCGGCAGCGATCGCGGTCGAGCAATCGATTAATATTGTCCCGACGCTCAGCAAGCATCAGGGCGAGCTCGTGTCGATTTTCGTGGCACGTGATCTCGATTTTTCCCGGATCTACGAATTGCGGGTGACCGAACCACGCAACACTCTTCTCAATCGTTCTGTCCTCGGCGACTTCAGCAAACGCGCGCGCGTGGTAACGAAATGAGGATGAGCGCATGACGGGAACGTGCGACGCGCCTGTCGTGCGCCAGCTTCTCCAGCCGATCGCGGGGTTGCTGCAAAACCCCACACTCTATGAGGTGGTCATCAACCGGCCGGGCGAAGTCCTGGCTGAAGGGTCCGCTGGCTGGTCGCGCTTTGACGTTGCGGAACTGACCTTTGACAGGTTGATGCGTCTTGCCCGCGCCGTTGCCAGTCATTCGCATCAGGCGATCGACGAGGCGAGGCCGATCCTTTCGGCAACTCTTCCGGACGACGAGCGTATTCAGATCGTTATCCCGCCGGCAACAACAAAAGGCACGGTTAGCATCACCATTCGCAAACCCTCATCGGTGTCCCTGTCGTTAGGGGGCCTCGACGCAGCAGGACTATTTACCGTGACCGCCGCGGCGGGCGATCGGGCCGACAGTCCGGACACAAGGCTGTCTAAGCTTTACAAAGCCGGAAACTATGCGGCGTTCCTGGAGCAATCGGTTGTCGCCCGGAAGAACATCATTATTTCCGGGGCGACCGGCTCGGGTAAAACCACGCTGTCGAAGGCGCTGATCCAGCACATTCCGACGTTCGAGCGCATTATCACAATCGAGGACACAGCCGAGCTGGTCATACCGCAACCAAACCACGTTCGACTGTTCTATTCGAAGGGGGAACAGGGCCTTGCGAATATCGGTCCCAAGGAGCTGCTGGAGTCAAGCCTGCGGATGCGTCCCGATCGTGTCCTGCTGCAGGAACTGCGCGACGGCACGGCTTTCTACTACATCCGAAATATCAACTCCGGACATCCAGGGTCCATCACCACTGTGCACGCTGACTCGGCGGCCCTCGCGTTTGAGCAGCTGACCCTCCTCGTTAAGGAATCCGACGGCGGGCAGGATCTCGCCCGCGACGATATCCGCAACCTCTTGAAGATGATGGTCGATGTGGTCATTCAATGCAAACGGGTGGAGGGCAAGTTCCGGGTGACAGAGATATGGCTAAGTCGCTCGGCATAGTGTCCTCCGCCACAGCGCCCGGGGTGCTATCATCCGTCTCACCAAGCCCCTCATGACGAGGGGCGCCGCAAGTTCTCTAAGGATTGCGCGGCCCAGGCACACCAGGTCAACCGGGTCGATTGATCTCCGGCTCGCGGTGGCCTTTGCCTCTACATTGTTTGACAGCAACCCGGTATTGCCGGATCGTTGGGTTCGCTGTGCATGCAAGCAGTCCCTTGGCGCAGCGTTGTCGGTGTGACGATGCCCGCTCTATTGAGCAGCAACCCCGTCGAGCGGTGCCCTCGAGCCCCTTTTGAAGCCAAGCGTAGCCTGAACCTATACGGGAGGATAACGTGAGCGACCATGTCTACAAGAAGGTAGAACTTATCGGTAGTTCGAAAGTCTCGGTGACCGAGGCAATCGAGACGGCGATTATGCGGGCCTCTAAAACAATGAGAAATCTCGAATGGTTCGAGGTGGATCAAATCCGGGGACAGATCAAGGATGGGGCGGTGGCGTGCTATCAGGTGGTTGTGAAGGTCGGATTTCGGATCGACGATTGACACGCTAGGCCATTTATCTGTGCCGACGTACAAGCTGTCTCCGCTTGTCGATCGGGTATTCGTGGAGGCCGCGGCTACCGTTACGGCATACCGGCGAACTATACCTCTCGGTCAAACCGGACAGCATCCGAGATCCGCATGATCTTCGGCAGCTCGCGGACCTTCGCGGATCCTGCGAGCCAGTCCGTCGGCTGTCTCGGTTAATGACGAACGCGCAGCGGCCTCCCAACCCTGCACTATTTGCGGGCGATAGCGTTGCTCATGAGGTTCCAGCCCCATGAAACCCGCGCTGCCGGTTTTTGAACGCCCGTGTGCGATGGCGCGCACGAACCACGCGTCTCCTCGATCGCTCGCGTCGGAAACCATTCCCGTTCTCGATGTCGCCTTTCTAAGGGACCGGCCGCGTCCAGCGTCAACCCGCAAGGGGTTTCCCTCCGCTTCGCTGCGGTGACACTTGCGGCTCGGCCCCTTCTTCGGGCGCCATCGGGAATGGTTCCCGAGCAACCGAAGGAGACAGCACCATGGCCACCACGATCGCAACCCTTACCGAAAAGACCGACGGCACCCTCGAAGGTCTCTTCGCGACCATCAAGGTCACGCCCCGATCGCCCTCATTCCGAATGGCCAGAAGGTAAGCGAAGGCGCCCCTGACTATCGCATCATCCACCGCCGCACCGGCTTCGAGATCGGCGCCGGCTGGTACCGGAACTCGCAGCGCACTGGCGAGGAATACCTCTCGGTCAAGCTTGAAGCGCCGGAGATCGGTGTGATCTTCGGCAATGTCGCACCGGCGCCGGGCGGCGAGGCGAACCGCAAGGTCATCCTGTGGAATGATCCAGCCTGAGCGTCGCACACGCCGGCCCCGCGGTGATCGCGGGGCCGCTCCGTCCAACCCCTTCATCTTGGAGAATACCAATGCGCCTCATCACCGAGGAAATCCGCGCGGCCCTAATCACCAACGGTCGACGCTTCCAACGCGATCCAGACTTCGATCCGCTTCCGCTCGTCAAACTGTTTACGCCCGACGCGGCCGCCACATGGTTGATCGCCGCTGCCGACCCGGAGGACCCCGATTTGCTCTTCGGGCTCTGCGACCTCGGCGTCGGGTTTCCCGAACTCGGTTCCGTTCTTCTCTCGGAGATCCAATCCGTTCGCGGTCGCCTTGGCCTGCGCGTCGAAAGGGACCTCACCTTTAAAGCGGACCGGTCAATTTCGGCCTATGCCAAAGTCGCTACTGCAGCCAGCCGGATCGTCGCCTAGCTGAGTATATAGCCAAGAGGGACCGTAGTCGGCAGGCTACGGTCTCGATTTGTTTGTCATCATTGGCGAAATACTGCGCGTGGCGCTCTAACCGGATCTTGTTAGAAGCGAGGCAGCCAGCTGCCCGTATATTCTGGGTGGCATACCCAACCCACCCTGTCTGCTCAGAAACGTCAGGATGCCATGAGGGGTCTGAATGCTTCAAGGCCGCGCGGCCCCCTCCAATTTTGCCGCAAGCGGCAAAATCGGCTCCTCCGCGCGCCGGCTCCGCCGGTCGCGTGACGCGAGCCTTGACCCCTTCCGACCCCTCATGACCGACGGCGTCATCTTTCACAAATTCAAGGAGATGACGATGACCATCGAACAGCACATCGAGGAACTGCGCGCCGAATTGCAATATTGCCCGGACGCCGAGGAGCGCCACCAGATCGAAGCCGAACTGGAAGCGGCACGGCAGGAACTCGTCCGTCGCAACACCGATGACCCACCTCCAAAATAGTGGCCGTGCGTCATCTTGCTTCGACAGCAATCTTCTGGACGTATTGCCGAGCGGTGACAGGATGTGATCGCTTAGGTCGCCGCTGTCTTGACGAACCGGTTGGGTTCGACCGCCGCATTCATGTCCTTTCTCCGGAAATAAATCGCACGTCCGCAACGCAACGGACTGTGGCCCTGGACAATGATGATCTGCTCGTCCTTGCGCATCGACTGGATGATTTCGTGCGGCATAATCAGCGGTCTGCGCTGAAGGCTGACACTCTCTGACCGCCTTGAAGCTTTGTCAGAGCTGCTCCCGCCGATATTGCGGGACCGGCCCTCGACCTCAACGGTCATTTCGCCACATTGAGCGGAAACGTTCCGGGCCGTGTCGAGCGCCTTGATTGCCGCATAGGATGCAAAGGCGCATCCATCGATCCATGAGGTCGCGCCATCACGGCCGAAGTGCTTTTCGAGCTGGCCGACCGATTGATACATCAACATCAGCGTGATGCCGTATTTCCGGCCGTAGTCGCGGGCATCCTCGAGCACGCGCATGAAGCCGAGCAGATCGATCTCATCGAGCATGAAGAGTGCGCGGCGGTCGAAGGCCCCGTCGGCCTGGATCATGGCATTGATCAGTGAACCGACGATGACGCGGGCAATGCCCGGATAGCTGCGCAGGATCGAGGCGGGAATGTTCAGGAAAACGTCAATCGCGCCCTTGACGATATCACCCGATTTGAATGCCGTCCCGCAGACGAGCGCGGCATAGTCGTCGAGCGATAGCCATTGTGTATCCTTCGACGCGGTAGAATAGACGCCACTGAAAGTCTGTTCCGTCATATTGGTGAAGACGCCCAGCGTCTCGCGGACAAAGGCCGATTGCGATGTTTCCTGAATGTCGCGCAACATCGCCAGGACTGAGGGTTCGGGCTCGGAAACAATCTGGCGCAGACTGCGAAGATCGCGACGGCCGGCATACTCCGCAGAGAGCACGATGTGCGCCAGCAAACCTGTCAGAAGATTGTGCGCCTGGTTCTGGAAATATGACCCCGTCGATGTTTCGATCCGAGAGCTTTCCGACAGAAGCATGTGAGCAACCGCGACGATGTCCTCTTCCTTGGATTTCGAGGTTTCAATCCAGTCGAGGACGTTGAAGCCCCAAGCGGGATTGGATGGGCCAAGTACGATGCAGTTTCGTTTGAGCTTCGTTCGCCGATGGGCAACAACCATCGGCGCTACTTCGGTCGAGGGATCGAGGCAGATCAGTGGTCCGGTATAGCGCAACGCTGTCGGAATAACATTGCTCGTGGTCTTGTATCCGCCTGAACCAGCGAAAAACAGCATATGAGTGGAATCGAAATCTTGCCTATAGGTGAGCAGCGGTGCCTTGCCGCCTTTCCCCCAGGTTGACCGGTCGTCAGGCCGAAAGGGGACACGGTGGATCGTCTCGAGATCGACCCGGTAGCGCTCGCCAATGACGATTTCACCATCCGCCGGAAACTGTGTGGCGGCGGCAGACATAGACAGCCAATCGGCGTCGCCGAAGGTGGCCCGCCGGGCTCGTTTGACCGTTCCACCGATGATTATGGACATACGGGCGGAGAGCGCCACGATGGCAAAGCCGCCGATTGCGCCTGCGGCTGCGTAGAGATCGAGATAGGAAAACGCCCCTGCCCAGGTGACCACTCCAGACTGAACGAAGGGGGACAGGCGGGCGTGTTCCCGTACTGCGTAAAATCCGCCAATGCAGAGAAACGTGATGACACTGACAAGCGCGATCGGTCTGCGCCGGTGCAGAGGCAAGATTGCCACAGTAATGAGCCCCGAAATCGGTCCAAAGAAAAGATTGGGAATCGGGGACGCACGCATGAACCAATAGGCATACTCGGGCGCAACCATAGTCGCCATCGTCGGCCACTTGTAAGCTGTGATAAGCAAAGTCGCGAGGCTCACTGCTATTGGCACGAGTGCCAGCAGGACCATCGGGCTGAGTCGTCGTTTCGCCGCCATCCCGCACTCTCTGTCTATAGTTTGATCAGTGCGCGGGCCTCCGCCCGAAAGGCCTTCGCACCGAGGGCGCATAGCCGATCATGCTCCACCGCCCCGACTGGAACCCGGCTCGCCTCGATCAGCGCTCCGAGCAGAAACGCCCGATCGGCGTTCCTTAAGCCTGCCTTGATGACCAATCCGCCGAGGATGACTTTCTCGTGGGTATCGCGCTTGCGCTCTTGCGTCATTCTGTGTTGCCGCTTCCGTTCGAGAAATACAATCCGCTGGTCAAGCCGCCTAAGCGGATGGACCAGCGGCGCCCCGGACCCTTTCGCGAAATCGTGTGACGATCTCTGCGAAAATGGCGTCGAGCTCGCTATCGGGAATATCGAGTTCGGCGAGACCGGCTTTCTGCGCCATCCGGGCGAAACGCTCGTTGGCTTTAAACAGCAGGTTCTTGCGTTTCGCCCGCAGTGCTTCGATTTGAGCATCGATTTCCGAAATGGTTGTTTTTGAGCGCACTTTTCGTCCTTCCTCTGTCTCCAGCGAGATTCGATTATACTATCTTAAATGTCCTAGTCAAATCGTCGGAAATGAGGTATTGGAAAATGAAACTCCGAGCCAAAGATGAATCATGAAGTCCTACTAAGTAGGCGGATGGCGCAATATACGTCGCAGTTGCGACGCGCTTGGGAGGGGAGATTGACCTGAATTGGCTATCATGTTTGTGAGGGCTCAGGTGATCAGCCGGAGTGCCGGACGCAGTATCATCTCTGCAGCTGCCTATCGTCATCGCACCAAGATGATGGACGAACAGATCGGCAAGGAATTCCGCTACTATGGCGATGCTGCGGAACTGGCGCATGAAGAACTTGCTTTGCCCGCCGAAACACCCGCATGGCTGAAGGCGGCCATAGATGGGCGGACGGTCGCTGGTGCCAGTAAAGTGCTTTGGAACGCGGTCGACCGTTTCGAGACGCGCTGCGATGCGCAGCTTGCCCGCGAGATCATTCTCGCGCTTCCGGTGGAATTAAACCGCAAGGAGAACATCGAACTTGTGCGCGACTTCGTGCGGGAAAACCTCACGTCGCGGGGAATGGTCGCCGATTGGGTTTATCACGACAAGGACGGCAATCCGCATGTTCATATTATGGCAACGCTGCGCCCTTTGACCGAGGAGGGGTTCGGGCCGAAGAAAGTCGCGATCGTCGGTGAAGACGGCCAACCGGTACGCGTCAAAACGCCCGACCGACCTGAGGGGAAAATCGTTTATCGGCTGTGGGCAGGCGACAAGGAAGCGATGAAGGAGTGGAAGGTTGCCTGGGCGGAAACGGCAAGCCGCCATCTGGCGCTTGCCGGTCATGACTTCCGCCTTGATGGTCGTTCCTACGATGAACAAGGACTTCGCGGACTGGAGCAACGGCATTTCGGTCCGGATCGTGCTGCGCTTGTTCGTAAAGGCATCGAATCCTATTTTTCACCGACTGCATTGGCCAAGCGCTATGAGATTGCCGACCGGCTCACGGATGATCCGACCTTGTTGCTCAAGCAACTCGCCATCGAGCGATCGACCTTTAACGAGAGGGATATCGCCCGCGCGCTGCATCGTTATATCGACGATCCGATCGTCTTTGCCAATATACGCGCCAGACTGATGGCATCGGACGATCTGGTGATGCTGCAGCCGCAACGGCTAAACAGTGAAACCTGCAAAGTAGAGTGTCCGGCGGTGTTCACGACGCGCGCTCTGGTCCGAACCGAATATGAAATGGCACGCTTGGCAATTAAGTTGTCGAAGATGAAAGGCTTCGGTGTCTCTAAGTCCCGCGTTGACGCTGCCGTTACATCAATTGAATCTGAAATGTCTGCCGGTGGTGTTCGGCTCGCAACAGAGCAAATCGATGCCGTCCGGCATGTTACCGCCGGTGGCGCAATTGCCGCGGTCGTCGGTGTGGCCGGCGCCGGTAAATCGACATTGTTGAGTGCCGCCCGTACTGTTTGGGAAAATGAGGGGCGGCGTGTCGTCGGTGCGGCACTGGCCGGCAAGGCTGCTGAGGGATTGGAGGAAAGTTCCGGTATTCTCGCCCGCACCATCGCCTCCTGGGAACGTGCCTGGGAGCGAGGTAACGATCTTCTCGGAAAAGGGGATGTGCTGGTCGTAGACGAGGCCGGAATGGTGTCGTCACAACAAATGGGGCGTTTGTTGAAGCGTATCGAGGTCGCGGGCGCAAAGGCGGTGCTCATTGGTGATCCGATGCAGCTTCAGCCGATTCAGGCCGGTGCGGCTTTCCGAGCGATTGTCGAGCGCATCAACTTTGCAGAGCTGGCCGGTGTCCGGCGGCAGAAAGAGGAATGGGCGCGTACGGCCTCCAAGCAATTTGCCCGCGGCGATGTGAAAGCGGCGCTTGCCGCTTATGGCGAACGCGGGCATATCGTTAGCGCCGAGACCCGTCAGGCTGCCATCGAGCGCATCGTCGTAGACTGGACAGCTGCACATCGCGAATTGGTAGTGAACGCCAGGGCGGAAGGTCGCAAACTTCGTGGCGACGAACTGACTGTACTTGCGCATACCAATGACGACGTGAAGGTGTTGAACCGTTCTATTCGCAATGTGCTTTCGACGGATGGATTGTTGTCGGACAGCCGGCCGTTCCTGACCGAGCGCGGTATGCGGGAGTTCGCGGTTGGTGATCGGATCATCTTTCTCGAAAATGCCCGGTTCGTCGCGCCGCATGCCAAGAACCTTACTGTTCAGCACGTGAAGAACGGCATGCTCGGGACGGTTTGCTCGACGGCAGCCGGAAGCGGGACGGCGCTGCTCACGGTGCGGCTCGACAATGGACGCGATGTCGTTTTTGCCGAGGATACCTATCGCAATGTCGATCATGGGTACGCCGCGACCATCCACAAAAGTCAGGGTTCGACTTTTCATCGCGCCTTCGTGCTGGCGACCGGCATGATGGACCAGCATCTGACGTATGTCGCGATGACCCGCCACCGCGATCGCGTCGATCTTTATGTCGCTGCGGAGGATTTCCAGCGGAGGCGGGAACGCGACAGAGCGCCGCGTGCCGACTACACCGACGGGGTTAGCGGCGAGCTTGTCGAAACAGGAATTGCGACGTTTCGACCGCGCGACGATGTTGGTCCAAGTCCCTATGCCGATCTTCGTATTGAAGATGGAATGACCCATCGTCTGTGGGGCGTCAGTCTGCCGAAGGCGCTGAAGAATGGCGGGGTGCAGGTTGGCGACACCGTAATGCTTCGAAAGGATGGAACAGAGAAGGTCACGGTCAAGGTTCCAGTCAACGATGAAGACACTGGCAAAAGACGCATCGAAGAGCGTGTTGTCGAGCGCAACATCTGGAGAGCGGGTCTGATCGAAAAAGCAGAGGACCGACAACGACGGATTGCCAAGGAAAACCGTTTGCCGGACTTATTTCCGCAGCTGGTTAAACGGCTCTCGCGTTCGGGCGGAAAAACGACCACGCTCGATTACGTGACGGAGGATGCATACCGATCACTGGCAGAGGACTTCGCGAAGCGTCGCGGAATTGAGGTAGTGTCTGGCTGGAGTCTTGTTGAGAAGGCGGATCGTACGCTGAGCTGGCTTTCCGATCAGCGTGGTCGAGTGGTTAGACTATGGCAACGCGCCAACTCCGCGCTTGATATTGCGGCTGAGCATGCCGAAGGCATTGAGGCAAGCAGCAGTGCAGCCAGGCGGCAGGTTCCTAAGGTCAGTGCGGATGAGAATCCAGAATTACTCCCGGCAACGATTTCGTTCTCGCGGACACTCGAGGAAGATGCTCGACTTGCGCACCTCGCATCACCTGCCTGGGCGGAGCAGGAAGCGATCATCATGCCTTTGCTCAAGCGGATTTACCGCGATCCGGCGGCCGCGCTTGCGGGGTTGAACGAACAATCCTCGAATACCGCCAAGGATCCGCAGCTGATCGCAGACCGGCTTATTCGATTCCCGAAAGCACTCGGGAAACTGCGTGGCGGCGCTAACCTTGTCGACGGTCAAGCGGCCAGGAAGGAGAGGGCGGCGACCTTGTCAGCTGTGCCAGAGCTCGCGCTTTTGGCGCGAGCTCTGGCGACGGAGTTTCGTAGCCAAGAAGAGCGCTTCCTCAACCGCGAGCGAATGCGCAGATCGCATATGAGCTTCGTTGTTCCGGCACTTTCCAAAAATGCAAGAGCGCGGCTTTTGGAGATCGAAACGGCCTGGGAGAAAGGGGGAGATGAGGCTTATCGATCCGCTTTCCGGATCGCCACGGAGGATCGCTCAGTAGTGCAGGAGGTCAAGGCCATCGACGATGCCCTGACCCGTCGGTTCGGATGGCTTGCGTTTTCCGACAAGGCAGATGGCTTCGCTAAGCGCGATACGGCGATGCGTTTTCCGGAAAGCATGGTGGAGGAAAGGCAGGCCGAACTGACTGTGCTGTTTTCGGTCGTTAGACGGTTTGCGGCGGAGCAGCGCATGATAGAAAAACACGAGCCCGCTCAACTCATCGCACCGGCAGCATTTGCTCCGCAGTATTCGGTCGCGCGCTTGCCAATGTTGCCAGCTGTAACCGAATTCAAGGTCAGTGTGGAGGATGAGGCGCGGCTCAGGGCGGTGGAGGCCCAGCATTACAGGCAGGAGAGAGCGGCACTCGGGCGAGACGCAGTTCGGATCTGGCGCGATCCGGCCACCGCGGTTGCGACGATCGAGAGCCTTGTAACAATGAAGATCGACCCCGAACGCATTGTGCATGCCATTGTCGCTGATCCCGCCGCCTATGGCGCCTTGCGTGGCTCGGACAGGGTGTTGGAGAGGCTCCTGGCAGCAGGACGAGAGCGTCGGGAAGCAATACAGTATGTCAATATCGCTGCCGCCTCCATTCGCGCCATGGGATGCTCCTACGCCGCCGCCTACGAGGCGGAGCTGTTGGCGGTCAAGAATGAACGAAACCGCATGAGTGTCGCTATACCAGGGTTGACCAAAGAAGCTGAGAGTGAGCTCCGCCGTTTAACGGAACAGACGGCGAAGAATGCGAAGCATCTCGCGGGGAAGGTTCGGGCGCTTAATCCGGAGATCCGTGCGGAGTTCGCGACTGTCCGCAAGGCGCTCGATGCACGTTTCGGACCGGGAGCACTCACCCGCGGCGACAGACATGCGATTAAAATGGTGCCGAAGTCGCAATGGGCGGCGTTTGAGGCGATGCGCCATCGTATCCGCGGGCTTCTGCCCGCCACCGGCGCCTACGAAGCAGAGGAGGCAAGCGTCGAGAGCCAGCGCCGCGCGATCAACCAGGCACGAAGCCGTAACATAGACTAAATGTTCGCCTTGGGACCGGGTGACCCGTCTCACAATATGCAGGTATCGAGGGTTGCGTGAGTTATCCTCGCACAGAGCCTCATGCATAGGAGACGGGCCGTGGCAGACACTATCACATATGTCGGATTGGACGTTCACAAAGAAACGATTTCGGTCGCGCTCGCTGATGGCGGCAAACGTGGGGACGTGCGCGCGTTTGGCCAGATCGTAAACACGCCAACGGCCTTGGCCCGTATGCTGGCGAAGCTTTCACAGCCAGGGCGGACGCTGAAGTTTTGCTACGAAGCAGGACCCTGCGGCTATGGCATTCAGCGCCAACTGTCTGCCGCAGGTCATGACTGCGTGGTTGTCGCCCCCTCTTTGATCCCGCGAAAGCCGGGCGATCGCATCAAGACAGACCGTCGAGATGCCAACAATCTGGCAAGGCTTCATCGCGCTGGTGAACTGAGCGCCGTCTGGATCCCCGATCCCGCCCATGAGGCGATGCGCGATCTGGTGCGGGCACGCCTGGCTGCCGTGCGCAGCCTGCGACAGGCGCGCCAGCAGCTCAGTGGATTCCTCCTGCGCCATGGCTGCCATTATGGCCGTCCAGCCTGGACGCAGATGCACCGCCGTTGGCTGGCAGGCCTCCGCTTCGCGCAACCGGCCCACTACATTGTGCTTGAGGATCATATCGCGACGATCGAGGCTGCTACGGACCGGCGGGATCGGCTGACGAAGCAAATCGAGATCATGTTGGGCGATTGGTCATTGGCCCCGGTCGTCCATGCATTGCAATCGCTGCGTGGCATGGCTCTGGTGACCGCAGCAACGATGATTGCCGAATTGGGCGATCTCAGCCGCTTCACAAACCCACGCCAATTGATGGCGTATCTTGGACTGGTGCCATCGGAGCATTCGAGCGGCGCAACCCGACGCCAGGGCGGCATTACGAAAGCGGGGAACGGAACCGCACGCCGCATGTTGATCGAGGCGGCCTGGAGCTACCGGTTTCCAGCAAGGGTGAGCCGCGATCAATTGCTGCGCCAGGAGCAGCTTCCAAAAACGATCCGCGATACGGCGTGGAAAGCGCAGGTGCGGCTGTGCGGCCGCTATCGCAAGCTCACGAAGGCCGGAAAGCCAGCCACGACCGTGACCACAGCGATTGCGCGCGAACTGTCGGGCTTCGTCTGGTCGATTGCATGTCAGGTCGCGCGCCCGTTGAACACCGCCAAAGTCTAGATCAGCGAGGAGGAGAAGAGCCGATCAGAAAGCCATGTGCACCTGGGCAAGGCTGGGGGCACGGTCACGGCAGGAGAACCCTCGTTTCCACTATCAGCCGGTTTAATTCCGACGCTGCCAACTAGACTGAGGACGCTCCGCGACGCATCAGGTCCGGCGGTAACCAACCCGCGCATCAGAGCATGATCAACCGTCGTTCATTGACCGTGCCTCCTGCTTTCCCCAGGACGCACTCATACGAAACACGACGTCCGAGAACATCGGGCGGGAGAATTTCTATGCCTGCGACTTGAAAAGGCGAACATGAGAGTGGATTGATGCCGAAATTCGGATCTACAGTAGAAGCGCATCCTCCGATCAAGTGACGGTCTTCGACACCGAAGGCGTAGGTTGCCCGCAGGCGTGCGCCCTTGCCAGATCGGGCCGAAGGGAGCCGGAGAGCGGCACATGACTATGATCCGGCGTATCAACGCCGCGACCATTTCTAGCGTATCAAATCACGCAGGTGTTGCGGCATTGACAGAAGCGCTCTTACCAAGCTGGCACCGTGCCCCCGACGATGCGCCACGTTCCAGCCGCTCGAGCTGTGAACAACGTCGGGCGATGTTGCTGCCGCGAAGCTCCTTGAAACAGAACGCGCGCAATCCCCTCGCGGAAATTCTGCGCCGCAGCCAACTCGGTGCCAGTGATTGCTAGCGCCGCGCTGCGCGGCTGCTCGCAGGCTCCAGCCCCTTGCCGCGATAGGCCACGGGGATGCCCAGTGTCTCGTGGGTCGTTGCCAGAGTTTCGAGCCAAGTTGCCAGTTCGGTGGGTACCTTCTCATCGCCGGTCTCCATCGCCTCGATCCACGCTAGATTGCAATGGAGCGCGCTCGCGAGATTGATAGGCGTCCAGCGAAGGGCAAGTAGGCATTGGGTAAAACGCGCGGGGGTCATTTTAGTGCTCAAGTTTGCGGGTGCGTCGGTTCGATGAGGCTATACACGCAGAAATAAGTCAAGGTGATGACTTGTCGCGGCACGATGATGTGATCGCGTTCTGGTCCACAGCAATCGTCGACACTAGGAAAAACTGCTGTGATCGTTAAGAGGGATGTCCAACTTGCGTTCGTCGACGCTGGCCGCTAATCCCGATGTTGATGGCAGGTAACAGCGACTCGCGCGGGCGAGTGGACCAGGACCGCCAAGACCGGGGCATTGACCGTTGAACGCGACCATTTACCAGTCTGCCATCAACATTGCCGCAAAGGTCGGCCTCTATCTTTCGCTCGCGATGTTCATTCCCGCGCTGGTCGATCTCTATTTCGGCCATCGGGACTGGAAGGTTTTCGCTGTTTCGGCGTGTCTGATGGGTAGCATTTCGCTGGTCACAGTGGCGGCTACGCAGGGCGGACCACCGGCCTTCAACCGGAAAATGGGCTTTCTGCTCGTCAACCTGTTGTGGCTCGTCGTCTCGTTTGTCGGTGCCATTCCATTCTGGCTATCCTCGGTCAATCTCGATTTTGCCGAGGCGCTGTTTGAGTCTGTCTCAGGCATCACCACCACCGGCTCAACTGTCATTGCCGGTCTGGACAATGCGCCACCCGGTATTCTTGTTTGGCGTTCGCTGCTCCATTGGCTCGGCGGCATCGGCATCGTCGCGCTCGGGCTGTTCGTCATGCCGTATCTGCGCGTCGGCGGACTGTCGTTCTTCAAGATGGAATCGTCCGATACCACCGAGAAGCCGTTTGCGCGCATCGTCACCTTCACGCGTGCCTTTATCCTGATCTATATCGTCCTGACGGTCACCTGCGCGATCATCTACGGCTATCTCGGAATGAATCGCTTCGATGCGATCAATAACGCGATGTCGACGATTGCGACCGGGGGCTTTTCGACCCATGACGCGTCGCTCGGCTATTTTAACAGCCTGCCGATCCTGTGGGTGGCTACCTTCTTCATGACGGTCAGCAGCCTACCGTTTTCCGTGCTGATCATCTTTATCGTGCGCGGCCGGCTGGACACGCTGAAGGATCCGCAGATCATCGTGTTCCTGTCTTACCTCACCGTGCTCGCGATCGCAGCCAGCTTGTTTCAGCGGTTGGAAAACGGCGTCGATTTTCACGAGGCGCTGGCGCATTCGTTCTTCACGGTGTCGTCGATCCTGTCAACGACAGGCTTTGCCAGCGATGACTACATGCTATGGGGCGACTTCATCGTCGCACTCGCCTTTGCGGCGACCTTCATGGGCGGGTGTTCGGGCTCGACCGCTGGCGGCATGAAAGCCTATCGCTTCATCATCATCTTCAATTCCATTCGGGCAGGGCTCTTTAGGCTCATCTACCCGAACGCGATCCACACGGTGCGCTACGGCAAGGCACTGGTCGATATCGACGTGCAGCGGACCGTCTTTTTGTTCTTCACGGCCTATATGATGATCTGGGCCTTCGGCAGCATGGCCATGGGCGCCTTTGGCTATGACCTTTTGACGTCGGCGTCGGCGATCGCCACGGCGCTTTCAAATGTCGGTGCCGGGCTCGGCCCGATCATCGGGCCGGCTGGAAACTTCTCTACCTTGTCCGATCCGGCGCTTTATCTGCTGTCGGTCATGATGCTGCTCGGGCGTCTGGAAATCCTGACCGTTCTGGTCATCCTGACGCCGCTGTTCTGGAAGGATTAAGGCACGAGCGTTTCCGGTTTAACCGGAATTTCACAAACGGCTGTATCTCTTTGTTTTTTTGACAGGAAACCGCTACGCACTTGCCCTGGAAATGCTCCAGGAGCCCAAGCGAGTTGGGCTCCTATACGGTTCAGACCGGCTCCGCTTCGCGCCGGGTCGCTGAGTTGTCGACGTAGTATTTTTCGAAGCGGTGGCGATAGTGTTCGGCGGCGCCGAAGTCGCTGTATTTCGCCAATTCCCGCATATCCGTCTTGTTGAGGATGACGCCGAGGATCTTCGAGTTGATCTGCGGTTCGGCGTGGAGCAGGTCGCGCACGAGCCGCGACGGTGTGCGGCCCCATTCGGCCACGAAGAGGAAACCGTCGGCAAGCGGCGAAAACGCCTTGCCATCAACGACAGGGGCGAGTGCTGCGAGGTCGACGATCACATAGTCGAAGGACTTGCGCGCGTTCGCGATCAATTCCTCCATGGCCGGCGAGGCGAGCAGCTCGTGGCTGTCATGCGGGTAGTGGTTGGTGGCTTCGCCACCGACCGGGAATATCGCAAGCTTCGTCTTGTGGTCGATCTTGATGCCGGCCGGCCAGGATGTCTCGCCGGTTAGCGCCTCGACAAGACCGGTCTTGGGCGCCGGCGTGATCATCTTGCTGAGGCCGGGCCTGCGGATATCCGCATCGATCAGCAGCGTCCGCTTGCCGCTGGCGGCGAGAAGGGCGGCAAAATTGGCAGCGACGATCGATTTCCCTTCATCGGGAACCGCCGACACGATGCCGACCACACGGCAGGCATTTCCATGCAGCATCTGGTCACAGGCGAGCTTGGCGTTGCGGAACGTCTCGGTAAAGGAGGAGCGCGGCGCGTCGAGCACGATGCGGCTGACGCGTTCGAAGGGCACCGGCTCCGGTGCCGGTTGGGGCGGTCCCTTGTCCTTCACAAACCGGGCACGCATATGGTCTGTGGCTGTCGTCGGGCGCGGGCCGATCAGCGGGACATAACCGAGCGACCGATGCCCGAGGATCGAACGGACGTCGCCTTCGAGACGGAACGTGCGCTCCCGGAATTCCTGAAACGCCGCAAACGCCCCACCTGCCATCATGCCGAGCACGGCGGAGAGGGCGAGGATCATCGTCTTCTTCGGGCTTGACGGCGAAACGGGTACGCCGGCTGCGGAAATCACCCGCGCCTTGGCAATCGGGAAGGAGCGCTGCTGTGCGGCTTGCTCATAGCGGCCGAGATAGGATTCATAGAGCGTCTTCAGAGCTGCGGCCTTCTGCTCGAGTTCGCGCAGATGGACGAGCGAGCGGTTTGCGTCGGAGTTCCGGCCGGTGGTTCCCTCGATGTTTTCGCGCAACGAGGCTTCGCGCGACCGCGCGACCTCGTATTCATTGCGATAGCTCGAGGTCAGCTGCTGCAGTTCCTGATAGATCTGGCGGCCGATATCGTTCTTCTCCGCCCGCAGCGATACCGCCTGGGGATGATCGGCGCTAAAGCTTTGGGTCACCTCCTGCTCGCGTTTGCTGACGGTCAGATAGCGGGTCCTGAGGTCGCGGATCACCGAATTGTCGCCGTCCTTCGACGAGATCGTCGCATTGTCGACGGCCTTTTCAGGGCCCTGTTCGACGATCGCCTGAAACTGCTTGTAGCGGGCCGAAGCGGAGGCCGTGTCGGCCTGGGCGATGATCAGCTGGCTGTTGAGATCGGCGAGCTGTTGCTCGGACATCAGTTCTCCCCGCGCCGAGGTCAGCCCGTTGTCGGTGCGGTATTGCTCGACCTCAAGCGAAGCGACCTGGGATCGCTGCCTCAGGTCGGCAAGGCGCTCCTGCAACCACACGGATGCCCGTTCGGTCGCCTCGAAATTGGCGTTCAACTGGTCGGTCAGGTAGGAATCGGCATAGGCGCGTACCACCTGCGCTGCCAGCTGCGGATCGCTCGAACGGTAGGCAAGGGCAACGACCGAGCTTCGCGAGACGCGTTCGACGGCGAGGCCCTGCTGGATAAGCGCGGCTGCCTTCTGTCGCCGGCCGCTGCGTGCGGCCTCTTCCGAAACCGCAGAACCGCCCGTAAACACACCGGTGATCGACTTCATCCAATCCTTGACCACAGCGAAAGCCGAGCGTGGCGGATTGACGATCGTGTCGTTGTCGGCAAGGTTGATCTTGTCGACGACGCGCAGAGCCAATTCGCCTGATTTGAGGATCTCGACGGCGCTGGCAAGTTGGGTGTCGAGCAGCTGGCTGTTTTGTGGCGAAGCCTCTTCTTCCGCGAATTTCGAGAGGTTCTCGTCGAGCAGGATCTGCGTCATCGAGGTATAGTTCGGCGTGGCGAAAAGCAGGTAGACACCGCCGAGAACGACGAACAGGGCAACGAACAGCCCGACTGTCTTGCCGCGACGAACCACCACCGAAAAAAGCCGGTCAAGGTCGATGAAGCCATCGGTTTCCTCGGCTTCGCGGGGCAATACGCTACTGAACGGTAGACTTCTTTGTTTCATTGGGTCGCTCTGTCCGTTTCCATATAGCTATCGGCCGGCGCCCCCACATCTCGGGGCGCCGGAAACCGGGTTTATGCCGCGCGGATGCGGCCTTCGTGAGACAAAACCATGTCCCTGACGGATTCGTAGACCAGATCGCCGATATCCGAACGAGCAAGAGCAAAGGCGACGTTCGCCTCGATGAACCCATGCTTGGAGCCGCAATCGAAGGTTCTGCCATCATAGGGGTGGGCGTGGAACGCCTGATCCTTGGACAGTTTCAGCATGCCGTCTGTCAGCTGAATTTCGTTGCCGGCGCCGCGCTGCTGTCGAGCGAGAATGCCGAAAATCTCAGGCTGGAGAACGTAGCGACCGTTGAGGTAGAAATTCGAGGGCGCCTCTCCCGCTTTCGGCTTTTCGACCATTTCGGTGACCGCGAAACCATGCGAAACGGACGTTCCCTTGCCGACGATGCCGTATTTGGAGGCATCCTCCGGCGCGCATTGTTCGACGCCGACGACATTGCCTCCGGTTTGACGATAGAGATCCATCAGGCCGGCCATGCAGCCGCGCGCGCCATAGGAGAGCATGTCGGGCAGAAGCAGTGCAAAAGGCTCGTCGCCGATCAGGTCGCGCGCGCACCACACGGCATGTCCGAGGCCGAGCGGCGCCTGTTGCCGGGTGAAGCTCACGGAGCCGGCCTTGGGCAACATGGCCTCGAGCTCGGAAATCTGGGCGTTTTTGCCTGAGCGCGTCAGCGACGAAATCAGCTCGGGCGTATCGTCGAAGTGGTCTTCGATCGCCTGCTTGTTACGGCTGGTGACGAAGACGATATGCTCGATGCCGGCCTCGCGGGCTTCATCGACGGCATATTGCACGACCGGACGATCGACGATCGTCAGCATCTCTTTCGGCACAGCTTTGGTCGCGGGAAGGAAACGCGTGCCGTTGCCGGCAACCGGAATAACTGCTTTTCTGACAGTTCTGATACGGTCCATGGCATTATCCTTTTCTCGTGTGAGGGCTTTTGCCCGAGGTGGATCGTTCAGCCGCCACCGTCATTGTGGCGGGCTTCAAGCGCGACAGCGGCGCAACCAGGCGGCGCAGTCGCACGGCGATCGGCATCCTGAGATGCCGGAGCGCGCGAGGGCTGGAGAGCGCGGCTCTGATGGCGCCGCCCAGCGATCTGGATTTGATGTGTTCAACGAGTGCCAAGAAGGCGCGCGCCTCGTAAAGGCTGCGGCTGCGCTTGCGCTGCATGGCCATCGCGCTCGCGTCGATGGCGTGGGTGCCGAGGAAATCTGTGTCAGCGGCGATCATCGCATCGATGTGGCGCAGTTCCAGCACGCGCGAGATGGAGCCTTCGCGGATGTGATAACGATAGCCGGAGGACGGATCGACGACACAGCGTCCGCCTTCGGCAAGGGCCGAGGCCAGCAGGATATAGTCTTCGCCGATGCGGATCTCTTCCTTGAAGCGCAGGCGGATCTCTTCGAGAAAGCGGCGCTCGAAGATCGGCTTCATGTAGCCGAAATTATAGGTCGACCGGAAAAGCACGTTGGATTCGATGAAGGCGGCAAGGGTGAGAACAGGTGTATTCTCAAGCGTCGTGTCGTCAAACATCCGTTCGCGCCGGCCATCAAGGTTCAGGACTTCCAGATTGTCGACGGCGATATCAGCGCTTTCGCGGCGTGCCCGTGCGATCATTCGTGCAAGTCTTCCGGGGCGAACCGTGTCGTCGGCATCGAGGATGGCGACCCATTCGCCGCGGGCTGCGTCGAGACCGGCGTTGCGCGCGCCGCCAGGCCCCCGGTTGGCCGGAAGTCGGATCAACCGGATACGCGGATCGGCGATAGCCTCGACGACAGCCGCCGTATTGTCCTGCGACGCATCGTCGACGACGATGACTTCGACCGAGACATCTTCCTGGGCGAGCGCACTGTCGATTGCGCGCGTGATCGTATCAGCCGCCTTGAAGGCCGCGATGACGAAGCTGACATCTGGATTGGTTGTCGTCATGGCGCCGCCACTTCCGATGTGCCGTATTGCTCGAGCTCGCGAACGCCGAAAAGGCCGCTGACGACGCCGGCATGCATGACGGCACGCAGGGCATAGCGAGAACGCGCAACTGCCGAGGCGAGCAGGATGAGGCTTGCGGCAGCGCAATACCCGGACTTGGCGGCGGCACGAACGATCTCGACGGCTTTTCCGCTGCCTGCCGAGGCCTGTGCGAGCAGGCGTCCATGAGTCTGACCCGAGCGAAAGCGTCGTTTTGCCAACCATTGGAAGCTGGCGCGCTTTTCCGGCACTATTTCGTAGACCAGGGCATCCGACGCATAGGCCAGACGGCCGCCGGCCTTGTGCATATGGGTGAAGAATTCCGTATCTTCACCGCCGGTTCGGCCGAGCGCGAGGTTGAAACGCCGGCCGGCAAGTGCCGGCGTTTTTCGATCGAGCAAGACGTTGCAGGTGTAGCCCGTTATGATCTCGCCGCCGACCCAGACGGGTCGCGTCGAGTGGAAGTCACCGCGGCGCATCCAGGACGGCGCCGAAAGGTCATATTCGGCTCGGACCGGGCCGAGAACCGCCTCGACCCCGGTGGCTGAGGCCGTCTCCAGCAGACGCACCAGCCATTCGCGAGCAACCGTTTCGTCGTCATCGACGAAGGCGAGGTAGTCGCCCGATGCGTTATCAAGGCAGGCGTTACGGGCGATCGAGATGTTGCTCGCCGGGCAATGCACATAGTCGATCCCGAAGGGAATTTCCGACCTCAATGCGTCGACAAGACCTTCGGCACTTGGCTGTAGATCGTTGTCGGCGACGATGATCCGAATTGCCGTCCCATCCGGCACGGTAATGGCAGCCAGCGAACGCAGGGTTTCGGCAAGCTCTCGCCGGCGAAACGTGCAGACCGCGATGTCGACCCGAAGGCCGGCGGCCATTTTCTTCGTTGCCTCGATCATGGTGCGACCCGCCTGTTGCGAAGGTCGAGCAGCTCGCGCCAGAAACCGGCGGACCAGGCGAAATGCATCACCATGGCCGAAACCGCTGCCAGCGGGCCGTAGGGGTTTTTCTGGCCGAGCGCCATCCAGGCCCCGTAGCCGATGCAAGCTGCAGCCCAAAGTACGACCGGCACGGCGGCGACCCAGTTGATGACGGCGAGCAGGGCGCCGATTGCGATCGGTGCCACGGCGAGCGGCAACAATTGACGCAGGCTTGGCGCGACGCGATGCTTCAGCACGTTGCGGGCTCGCCCGCGGCCGTAGCTGAAATACTGCCGAAACAGCGGCCCGATCTTTGCCCGGGGGTAATAGACCATGCTCGTTCTGTCGGTCATCCAGATGCGATAGCCGGCCTTGCGGAACCGATAGTCGAACTCGGCATCTTCGTTGTGACTGAAGCTCTCGTCGTAACCGCCGATCGCCTTGAAGGCTGCAATGCGCATCAGCGCATGATGGCCGTGGTCGGCCCAATGGCTTGTGGCCCCGAGCCGGTGTTTGGCGCCGCCATTTCCGAGCTTGGAATTCTGGGCATAGGCCGTCGCCTTCTGAAACGGCGTGAAGCCGACTGTCTCCATGGCAACGACGACGGAGTCGGCGCCGGTTGCGATCACTTCGTCGACGAGCTTCTGGCAATAATCATCAGGATAGGTGCCATGCGCATCGATGCGGATCAGAAAGTCGAAGGATGAGCCATACTCGGCCACCGCAAGATTGATTGCGGCGCTCTGGATGCGCTTGGGATTATCGAGCGCCAGGACGGACGGATCGCCTTGGGCCAGCCGCGCTGCGATTTCGCGGGTGCCATCGGTACTGCCGCCGTCGGCAATCAGGATGACAGCATTAAGTGGCGCCAGTGACGGACGAAGCTTGTCCACCAGAGCTTCGATATGTTCGGCCTCATTGAGGCAGGGGATGACGATCAGGCTGCGCGTCGACGTCAGATCTGTTGTGTTCATGACAAACCACCTTCGTTTTGACGGGCTTGAGAAAGGGGCGTCGCGGGCTCGGGGGCCGTCGATGCAATTGCCGAAAGGCGCCTCACGAGGTTCTCGCAATCGGTGTGGCGAAAGACCCAGGTGTCGGTGTTGCAGGCGGCAACCCGCCCAGACGCATCGGCGTGGCTGTTGGCATCGACCGCTCCAAGGAGCGAAACGAGGTTGTCCGGCTCGGGTTCATCAAGCAGAAAACCAAGACCGCGGACCGCCAGAAAACGGGCCGTCTCCGTGCCGCGCATGGCGATCGGAACCCGTCCGTGTCGGCAGCCCTCATAGAGCCGGTTCGGAAGCAGCCATTTGGAGTTCTGGCCCTCCTCGAAAAAATCGATCGCCCAGGTGAAATCGATCTCGTCGTAGATCGCGCCGAGGTCTTCCGGGCTGCGGTAAGCGCCGTGGAAGGTCATGTGCGGCTCATTGCGAATGAAACCGTCGAAATCGTCGAACTCGGAATAGGCGGGCCGGCCGCGTAGTACGATCTCGAAACGGCCCTCCATGCGGCGCGAGAACGTCGAAAGCAGTTCGAGCGACTTGCGGCAGCGTAGCGCACCGAACCAGCCGATCCGCCAGGGGCCGTCTGGTCGCGCTGTGGGGGCCGCGGAAACCTGCAGGCAATCTCGATCGCCGAGCTCCAGCACCTTGTTCTCCAGCAGCATGACTGGCGTCTCCAACCCGGAGAGTGGGCGGAAATAATGCTCGACGAAGGCGGGAGAACTGGTGATCAAAAGCCGCGCATTGCGTCCGAGATAGGCTTCGCTGGCGCGCATGGCGCGTCCAGCCACGTCCTTGCGCAGAAGCAGGCGGTGAATGTCGAGGCATTCATAGACAATAGGGACATCACCGCCGAACATGGAAACCGCCTTGTTGGCGACGGCGAGCATGTCGAGGTTGCGGGCGATGATCAGGTCGGGCCGGCCGACCGCGCGCAGCTTGGCGGGTAGCGACAGGCAGGCCTTGGTGATCGCTGAGACCCGCTGGGCAAAGCGACCGTCGCGCGTCGTGCCGAGCTCGATCGGATCGATGCCCTCGATCGCGGCCAGTGCGTTCGCGCCCCGGCGAAAGCCGGCCAGCGTCACGCGCGCACCGCCTGCCTTCAACATCAGGATTCGACGGCGAACCGCGGGGTCAGCCAGATCCTGCGCGAAATAAAGTATCTGCAGCATGAAAACATCCGTTTTCGTGCTTAGCCCGAGCCAAGCTTGATTCAAGAAATCGTGCATCGCAACGGTGGCGTTGCGATGCACGGATGCGGCGGCGTTGTGCCGTCCTCAGTTCAATTTGCAGGCGACGGACTCGGCGAACTGGCACTTGTCGTTGGGTGCGGTGAAGGCGATCCGGTCAACCTGCAGCGCTGTCGGCCCCTTGTAGTTAAAGGTGCCCATCCAATCGCTGAGGGTGTCGGTGCCCCACAGGCTGAAGAAGATCTTCTGGGCGTTGGACGGGATCTTGGCGGGATCGGTCACTTCGTGAACCAGTTCACCATTGACGTAGTAACGGATACGCTCCTTCTCCCAGACGAAGGCGTAGTCGTTGAAGCCTTGGTTGGCGCCGCCCGGTACGTCGGCGAGCTTCTCGTTGCCGCCCTTGGCGGAGACGTACTGATTGAGCTGCACCTTTGCCGGGTTCTTGCCGAGCACTTCGAAGTCGATCTCGTCATGCGCCTTTTTGTCGGCAGGACCGATATAGGTAAAGAAGGCTGAGTTCAGCCCCGATCCGTCGGCGGACTTGATGCGGGCTTCGTAGGTCCCATAGCCGAACCGCTTGCGGGTCTGGACCTCGCCGCAGGCATAGTTGCGTTCGCCTGTCTTGCCCTCCTCGAACTTCAGTTCAAGGATGCCGTCAACGACCACCGCCTGCTCCTTCGACCAGGTGCAGTTCTGGTGCGGCCCGTTGTTCCAGCCATCCGAAACATACCAGTGGCCGGTGTCGAGCGTGTCGAAGTTGTCGAGGAACGACGTGCCGGTGGCACCTTCCTGTGCCATTGCGGAGCCGGCAAGGCCGGTGGCGAGACATGTGAGAAGGGCGAGGCGGTGAGGTCTGATCGATCTCATGGTCAGGTCCTTTGCTGTGGCGAGTAGTCGGAGCGACGGCCGGTATCCGGGCGCGCGTTGGCTTGGGAGGAGCCGGTGCGGCTGCCGGTCAGGACGGCGGTGAGGCCCGGTGCCAGGCGCTTGGCAAGCCCATGCGCGGCAACGAGAATGGCGATCGTGATGAACGGGATCGTGAAATAGAACAGGCGATAGTCGGCGATCTCGGTGCGATTCCAGACCATCCAGGAAACGATGAGCAGGGGGTAATGGGCACAGAAGATCCAGAAGCTGAGGCCACCGGTACGCGCCAGGCGTTCGCCGAGCCGGGTGCGCACGAGAAGCGCTGAAACGGCCCAGGATCCGACGATTCCGGAAAGTGCTGTCAGGCTGCGCAGCATATCGACCCAGACCGGGAACTCCGGACCCGTCTGGTAAAGAACGATCGAGAGCGCGACAGCGGCGGCGAGGAAAACGGCGGTGATCGATCGGGCATAGGGGTCGAGCAGCTTGGTATCGATGCGATGCAGGCTCAGATAGATACCGGTGCAGAAGCCGAAGAGGATGGATTTCTTCAGGAAGATGCCATTCGGCAGTGGAAGCACGGCGAAGGCGAGCAGAACGCCAAGCGTTTGCAGCGGATAGCGCTTGATCAGCCAGGCCAACAATGGCGAGAGCAGGATGCATAGCAGCAGATCGCGCAGAAAGTAGAGTGGAACGTTGATCGGCAGCGCCTCAAGCGCGAAAGCAAGGCTCAGCCATTCGCGTGGCGTGGCATTGACCACATCGGGAAGGTAGCCGAAGCCAATATTCTTGAGCTGCGCCACATAGACGAGTGCGAGAAACGCGAAGTTCCACAGAAGGAAGGGAAGCAGCACCGTGCGCGCCTTGGTCCGAAGCGTCTTCTTATAATCGAACGTATCCAGACCGCGTCGGAACATGAGATAGCCCGAGATCGCGCTGAGGCAGGGAACGCCGACGCGAAACAGGCTGTCGCCCAAAAACACGCGCAGCCAGTCCAGAAACCCATAGGTTCCCAGGAACGGGCTGGTTTGCGGATCATGCGGCACATGTACGAAGACGATGCCCGAGATCAGCACGATGCGCATCAAATTGATCCGCGAGGAAATGTTCGCGTCCATAGCCACGATATCCGTCACTCCTATCTGCCAGCGTCATTTTCGGCGCCGTTTCAACAGAGCAGACTAGAGCCCGCATCGATTAAACTAGGGCAGGGGCGTGGATAAAAATATGGCGCTGCAACAAAAGAATCAGCCATGATTTGTTGCGGTGCAGCATTCGCCACATTTCGAGTTAGCGGCAAAACAACAGGGAATCGACCCCTTCAATCCTTAAAAGCGCACGTATTGTCGCATGTTGCGGAATATGTTCATATTCTCATGAACCAAAGTCTGTGATTGAACGCACGCCGATTAATTGCGATCAAAAATTGCAGATTTTTTCGTTGATCATTGTCAAATCGGAGTTTTTTTGCTGCCGGCGGCGCGAATTGCGGCGAGTGTAAGGCAGGGCCGAGCTCGCCATTTACGATCATTCCGCAGGTTCTGGCGAAACACCCACCGCGCCGCGCTGGCGGATCATCCGATGTAGTTTCACCAGCAACTGCCGCTCGGTCAGAACCATCAGAATGAGATAGATGAGACCGCCGATGGCAGCCCCGATCAGCACCTGCAAGATGGCGTTGGGAACCAGGGGGCCGAATCGCTCGAGCAGAAAACGCACGGCAAGCGCCATGGCAAAGGCCGCAAACATCGGCCGCGTTGAGACGAAGAAGCCTCTCACGAACGGCATATGGTCGGCCCGGAATACCACCCATGAATATCCGACCAGCGTCAGAACGTTGACGATGCAAAGCGCGATCATCGCGTCGATCAGCGAGCCGTTGATCGCCCCATAGGCGACCGCGCCGGTGGTGATGACAGCTCGGATCACAGCCCACCAGAACAGGATGGCGCCCTGGCCGATGCCTTTGAGATAGGGTACGTAGGTGCTGCAGGGGGTCAGGATGCCCTTGGACAAAGCCAGAAGGCCGAGAACCGGCCAGGCCGCTGCCCATTGGCTACCGAAGAGGACGAGCATCGCTGGTTCGGCGAGCGCCCACAGCCCGAACATCATCGGAGCAAGCAGCACTGTGGTGACCTGCGTGCTCAGCATCAACGCCTGCGACCGGCGCTCGCGATCCTCGCCCATATGGCTGAAGGCGGGGAAAAGCACACCCATGACAGCCGAAAGCACGATCTGGTTTGGAATGCTGGAGAAGCGGTTGGCGGCGGAATAGGCACCGGCATCAGAAAGGCCGAGATAGCGGGAGATCACCACCATCGGCGATTGGAAGGTGATGAAATTGGCGATTTCGGAGCCCATCATGCCGAGACTGAAGCGGCATAACGTCCATACGCGTTGAAACGAAAAAACCAGCCTCGGCACGTAGCCGGAGACGGAATAGAGCCCGAAAAGACGGATCAACGCCGATACGAAGAGCTGCCCGAGGAGCGACCACACGCCGAACCCGACGAGCGCCATGGCAACGGCGACGAGAGCGCCGAGCGTCTCCGAAATCATGCTCCAGGCGGCATCCTTGCTGAAATTCATGCGCCGGGCGAGGAGCGCATAGGCGACATCGCCGCCAAGCTGAAGCGGGATGAGCAGGCTCATGATCTTCAATAGGTAGGCAGCTTCCGGCGCGCCCAGCAGCGTTGCGAGGGGCGCGGCAAAGACAAAAAGCCCAAGCGCCATTGCCATGGAAATCGCCAGATTCGCCCAGAACGCGGAGTGGACAAGGTCCATTTCCTCGTCGCGCTGAATGATCAGCGCGGAGGCCAGACCGGCGCCGCCGATCATCGCCAGAAATTGCACGACGGTGAGCGCGACCGCGACCGTTCCGAACTCTTCAGGCGTCAGGATGCGCGCAAGAATAGGCACGGTGACAAATTTCAGCCCGAATGTGCCTGTCTTTGAGAGCACGCTCCAGCCGACGTTACGGGTGACGGATTTGGCATTGACGGTTGAGGGCATGGCGAACATCCCGTGAGCCCTTTGAAAGAATGAATGACAAAGGACAAGCGATAGACATACGGCCGCGACCCAGTGGGAGGAGACCACGCAAGACTCTTTGTAGAGAAGCCGCAGGGGCGAAAAGATGGCAAAGCTGACGATTATTATACCTTACTACCAGAAGGAGCCGGGCATCCTTCGGCGGGCGCTTTCGTCCGTCTTCGCCCAGACTTTTCAGGACTTCCATGTTTTGGTCGTCGACGATCAATCTCCTTATCCTGTTGATGAGGAGCTGGCGCCGCTCAGTGAAGACATGCGCGAGCGCATCACGATCGTGCGCCAACCCAACCAGGGACCGGGCGGCGCACGCAACACCGGGCTCGACAATGTTCCTCAAGATTCCGAGTTCGTGGCATTCCTTGATTCCGACGACGTCTGGACACCGGATCACCTGAGAAATGCCTATCAAAGCCTGACGCGATTCGATGCCGATTGTTATTGGGCGTCGATAACGGGTGGCGATGCCTTCTACTATCATTTTGGCGTCGCCGATCTCCTGAAGAGCGATACCTGCATCCGGCTGCAGGAGAGCCCGCTGGTCGTGGAAATCCCCGATCTATCCAACGTCATGCTGAGGAATTGGAGCTTTCTGCACCTTTCCTGCATGGTGATCGGGCGCTCGCTGTTCGAGACGATCCGCTTCGACGCCGCACTCCGGCTGGCAGCCGAGGACGTGCTGTTCTTCTGCGATTGCGTGCTGTCGGCGCGGCGTGTGGTGCTTTGCGATGCCGCGGGTGCGGAACGCGGCGAGGGCATCAACATTTTCCATTCGATCGACAACGATTCGCCGGAATTTCTGCAGCAGCAGTTCAACACTTTCGTGGCGCTTGAAACGCTTGAGGGCAGGTTTTTGCGCCGGCCGCAGGAAATCGCCTCGATCCGCTCCTACCAGCATACGGCCCGCCGCCAGGCCCTATGGAGCCAGGCACGGCGACTGCGTCGCAAGAAGGCGCCACAATTCAGGCTGCTTGCGCGCTGGGTATGGCGCGATCCGAAATTGCTGCAAAGCGCGCTTGAACTGGCCGTCGGCAAACTATCACCGCAACGCTGATCACGAAGACAGCATCCCTCAGGAGGGAGAAAGACCCGTCGCTTGCGGCGCCGGACACATTTTTATTTGAGAGAAGGGACCGCTTATGAAGCCCTATTACTGGGAATCACATCACGGAAATTTTGGAGACGACCTCAATCTTTGGCTCTGGGATTTCCTCTTGCCTGGTTTCCGCGACAGCCATGACGACATTCTGCTCGTCGGCGTCGGTACGGTGCTCAATCGAGCGTTATTACCTGACGGCATGCGAAAATTGGTGCTTGGCAGCGGCTTTGGCTATGGCACGCTTCCAGATATGCGCGATACGGCGGAATGGGACATTCGTTGTGTGCGCGGCCCGCTGACGGCCGAAAAGGTCGGTATCGAACCCGAACGCGGCATTGTTGACCCGGCCGTGATGGTCGCCGAAATGCCGGAGTTCCAGAACTTGCCCAAGATCCATAAGCATAGCTTCGTGCCCCATTGGGAGAGTGCGATTGCCGGCATGTGGCCAACGACATGCGGCACGGTCGGCCTGCACTACATCGACCCACGCGGAGAGGCCGGAGCCGTGATCCGGGAGATCGCGCAGTCCGAACTGATCGTAGCAGAATCGATGCACGGTGCGATCCTGGCGGACGCCTTTCGCGTTCCGTGGGTCGCAGTCTCGACATCGAACAGCATCAACAGCTTCAAATGGAACGATTGGGCCCGGACGGTCGGGGTCACCTATCGCCCTCGCCATGTCCCGGTTTCAAGCCGGGCGGAAGCGATGATCAAGGGAACCCGGTTCTGGGGCATGGGTTTTGATGTCGCCGAGACCTATGGTGAAGACCCGAACCGGCGACAGATCGACGGAGACCTCGTCGTCAGCGCGACGCAGCCAAGGCAAACTTTCTTGCGTGGAGCGGCCAAGCAGCTTCTGGCGGCGCCGTCGACGCTAGCATTGTGGCAGGCAAGCAGAGCGCAGCCGCAATTGAGCGAAGACCGCGTCCTGGCCGAACGCAAGGCACGCTTCCGCGACGTACTCGATACGGTTCGTCGCGATTATCTCTAAGGGCTGAGATCAAGCGGCGCCCCGAGCGGGCGCCGTTTAGCCTATCATTGGCTCAACTCAGCGGAAGCCGGCAGCAGGTAGCGCAGCCGCCCCGAGCCGCCGAGCCCCACCGGAGCGTCCGGCTTGCCCGGTCGCATACGTTCGGTCTTATCGGCAAAGATCCCACCGGCGACTGCCGGAACTGCCCCCGGCTTGCCGAGCAGGTAGGTGACGGCGGCGATCGGGCCGCCCTCGCGCTTCAGGTCGAGAAAGCGCCGATGTTCGTAACGTCCCCGGATGTGGCGTTCATGCCGGCGGATCACGGCCGTCGCTTCTGCACTCAATTGATTGTCGGCGAGGATGGCACGGTCGGCCTCGTAAAGGCGCTTCAGGTCCTCGGTGCGGTGACTGCCGCTAAGCGAATTGCCACGCACGATCGCCGCATAGCCGCAGCTGTGGATGATCTTGTAGCGTGCACCTTTGGCAAGCGCCCGCAGATAGAGGTCGTAGTCTTCACCGAGGCGGAGGGTCTCGTTGTAGGCGAGTTGATAGCTGGACAAAAACGCACGCCGCATGAGGGGTTTGAGAAAACCGATCTCGCCACGCCTGACACCGCGGCGCGAGATATTACCTTCGACGAAGCCGGTGAGATCGAGAAGGCGCGGCTCCGGTTGGAACCGGCCGACGTCGGCCGCAGCGCTGGCGGCAGCCCTCTCGTCCATGAAGGCGATGTTGTCGGCGACAAAATCCCAATCCGAAACCTCAAGAAGCTTGGCCAGCCTGCCGGGCAGAAAAAAGTCGTCGGCATCGAGGATGGCGAGGATAGGCGAGCGGCTGATCGAGATCGCGTGGTTTCGCGCTGCAGCCGGCCCCCTGTTTTTCTCAAATCGCACGATGTTCAATCGTCCGGTGTCATCGGCAGCGGACAGGGCGGCTGATGCAGTCGCGTCGGTCGAGCCGTCGTCGATGACGATGACCTCGGCAGTCTCCGGCTCGGCTAGCGCCGAAGCGACGGCCCTTGCGATCGTTTCGGCGGCATTTTTTGCGGCGATGATGACACAAACGTCCATCGTTGCAGCTGCGGTCATTGTGGCCTCCAGCGTTACGTCGGGCATGGCCGGCATCGGTATTCCTTGCCGGCCCACCGCACGATGCAACGGGATCATGTCGCAACCGCGTCAAAACGTTGACATTTTTGTTGTGGGCATTGCGGAGGGCGAGGGGAGTTTCCCATCGTGCCCTACGGGTTGAAGTGACCCGGCCTGTTCAAGCGCCCCGGCGAAACCTTACCCGCCTGTTTTTCATCGGTCGTTGCGCGTGCGTTCTCGGCCGCCTGCCTGTCGCGTTCGCGCGCCTTCTTCCAGATGAGAAAGACAACAGCCAGGAAATAGCCGACCTGCATCAGGACGGCGCAGACCAAGGTTTGAATAAGGGTCGAGGTAAGCGAACCGTTCAGCAGATAGGTGACGATGGCAAAGACCGCCAAAGCGCCAATCATGCTCGCAAAGACGCGTGGTGCGAACATCGCGCTACCTTGCCTTCGGGGCTGTTGTTGGTGTCTCCATATGAGCTAAGGCCCTTCCCACCACAGGGTTTCAATATATTGGCGGTTATCCCTCGGTTCAACCGACAATAACCGCAGATGCAATATGAGCCGCTATAGCCCCTAAAATGTTTATGTCGCCTTTAGAACAGGCCGCCTCCGATCAAATTCCGTTGATTGCCCGGCGTGGGGCGGATGCAAGGAATCAGTTTGCGGCCGGCCGTATCGAGTTTGGTTGGGGTTTAACGGGGCGAAATGTGTCGCTCGATATTCCACCCTCCGTGGGTTTCGCCCTGTTTCGCTCGTCTCGAAGTTGGCCTCGCTCTCACTTTGTTATCAACTTTTGTTACAAGATTCGCGTTTGTGAAGGATTTGTGCGTGCAGTGCAAAAGAATGCTGCGCCGCAAAAAGCGCCCGTGGAGTTGACGGATTTCAATTTACAGGGCGGGAAAATCTTCTGATGCAAGACGAAAGCAAACATCACTAGTTCAAGGTAAGGTCAATTTTTTCATGAGTAAATTCGGTTTGCCCGCGAACTACATCGAAATCGACTGGAAGCCACTTGGCTCGCCATGAATAGATGATCTTCGGTCCCGAAGAAATATTACATATTCGCGATCGATGATATACGTCCGCGAACCGCGGGCACGGCACCGGCCATCATTTCGCCTTTAAAAACCAAATTCTAACCATACACTCATTCTTGGATACGAGTGCGCCCCCACAGGGGACCGACCAATCGCCAACGTAAATGGAGTCTTCTCTATGAAGTCTGCGACTCGATCGGCCAATTCGCCGTTTTTCAGTACCGCAGAGTCGGGAGCATTTCGTCCGGTAGGAGGAATATCGAAGCGTGGCTTCGATATTTTTACCGCTTCACTGGCTCTCGTCTTTCTCAGTCCGCTCTTCCTGCTCTTGATGATGCTCGTCAAGTTTTCCGATGGCGGATCCGTTTTTTACGGTCACCGCCGTATCGGCCATAACGGCCGTGCATTCCGCTGCCTGAAATTCCGCACGATGCGGGCAGACGGAGATCGGCTCTTGCAGGACTATCTCCGCAACAATCCGGCCGCCTACGAGGAATGGCGTGCGACGCGCAAGCTTCAGGACGACCCGCGCGTGACCATTGTCGGCAGCGTTCTGCGCAAACTCAGCCTCGACGAGTTGCCGCAGCTGATCAACATCATCCGTGGTGAGATGAGCATCGTCGGCCCGCGACCTGTCGTGGAAGACGAACTCGAACTCTACGACGCCGCAGCCGTGTTCTATCTGCAGTCTCGCCCGGGTCTTACCGGCCTGTGGCAGATCAGCGGCAGGAATGACGTTTCCTATGCCGCCCGCGTCGCCTTCGACACGCACTACGTACAGAACTGGTCGCTGATCCGCGACTTTTTCATCGTCGTCAAGACGATCCCCGCAGTCTGCTTTTCTCGCGGCAGCTACTGACAAACGCTGCGCCACGGAGCCTGACGACCTCGTCGTCGGACGCCGGCGCGCGCGACCAGCAACCGGGAAACCGTAATGAAACATCAAATTGCCAAGGGGAGATCGCGTATCTCCCTCCGAAAGCCGTATTCTCTGAAGGTCGCCATGCTGGCGGCCATAACTGTGTTCGGCACCTTGCCTGTCCATGCCGACGAGTACCATCTCGGGGTCATGGACAAGTTGAAGATCCGCGTGGCCGAATGGCAGACCGCAGAAGGTGCTGTGCGCGACTGGTCGGTGGTCAGCGGCGAATACACCGTTGGTGCCTCCGGCATGGTCTCCATCCCCTTCATCGGCGATCTGCCGGCGGCGGGCAAAACGACCAACGAGATGAGCGAGGCGATCGGCCTCAAGATGCAGACGCTGTTCGGCCTGCGTGATCGGCCTTCGGCGTCGGTCGAGCTCGCGCAGTATCGTCCGGTCTATCTTTCCGGAGAAATCCAGAAGCCCGGTGAGTACCCTTACGTGCCGAACCTGACGGTCCTCAAGGCCGTCAGCCTTGGCGGCGGGTTGAGACGTTCGGAAAGCGGACAGCGCTTCGCACGCGACTACATCAACGCACGCGGAGATTCGAGCGTGCAGGTCTCCGAACGCAACCGGTTGCTTATCCGGCGCGCGCGCCTGCAGGCGGAGATCGCCGGCAAGGAAAAGATCGAATTGCCGAAGGACTTGAAGGACGCGCCTGACGTCGCCGGCTTGCTTGAAAGCGAGACTGCATTGATGGTTTCGCGCGACAAAAGGCAGAAACGCCAGCTGGCGTCGCTGGCCGATCTCAAGTCTCTGCTCGAAAGCGAAATCCAGGCACTGGCGAAAAAGTCAGAAACGCAGAACCGTCAATTGGATCTGGTGATCGAGGACCGGGACAAGATCGAGGGGCTTGCCGAAAAGGGGCTGGCGCTGAGCGCGCGCAAGCTCGCGCTGGAACAGCGCGTGGCGGAGCTGCAGTCAGCTGTTCTGGATATCGACACGGCGTCTCTGAAGGCAAAGCAGGATGTCAGCAAGGCCACCCAGGACGATACCAACCTGCGCAACGATTGGGATGCCCAGCTTGCCCAGGACCTGCAGAACACCGAAGCTGAGCTCGATACGCTGTCCATCAAACTTGGTACCAGTCGCGACCTCATGACCGAGGCGCTGCTGCAATCGGCCGAGGCGGCACAGTCCAAGGACGACATGTCGGACGCTGTCATCAGCTATTCGATCGTCCGTGAAAAGGATGGCAAGGCGCAACAGATTGCCGCCGACGAGAACACGCCGGTGCTGCCGGGCGACGTGATCAAGGTCGAAGCCAATCTGGCGATGCGCTAGAGCCTTTCCAAGGAAAAGTGCGAAGCGGTTTTCCGTCAGGAAATGCTTGGAAATAAAGAGATGGAGCGTTTCTGTGACTCTGTTTAACCCGGCTACGCTCTAAGGAATCGTGATGAGGATTTCCAAGGCAAGCCTCGTTTCTCCTGGTGCAAACCAGGCCTACGGTACGTTTGCGCTGGCGATATCGTTCTTCGTCTTTGCCTATTCCTCGCGGTTCGGGCAGGCGTCGATCCTTGTCTACTATGCGCTGTGGCTGCCGTTGGTGCTCGTCGACTATCGAAGCGTGCTCGGCAATTACGGCAGATATATCTGGATCCTTGCCTTCGCCGTCTTTGCCTGCCTTTCCGTCTTCTGGTCGGCAGCGCCCGGGATGACGGCAAGGACGGGAGTTCAGTATCTCTCGCATGTCGTATGCGCGCTGATTGCCATGCGCACGATCGACATCCGCACGCTCGTGCGCGGCGCACTGGCGGGCGTCGGTATCGTGCTCACCTATTCGCTGCTGTTCGGCGTCTACCACCTCGATCCGCTCGACGGTACGTTCAGCTTTGTCGGCGCCTTTTCCTCGAAGAACCAGCTTGGCTTTTACGCCTCACTCGGGATCTACTTCGCCTTCATCGCCCCAGTCGCGCTCAGGGAACGCGGGCTTTGGCTCGCCGCCGCCGGGGCCGTTGGGCTGATATCAGCCTATTCGCTGCTTGCCTCGCAATCGGCGACGTCGGTTCTGACGGCCGTCGCCATCGTTGGCTGCTGGCTCGGCATGCGCGCCGTGGGCATGCTGTCGCCCGGTCATCGCAAGGGACTGTTCTTAGGTGCTGTTGTCGTCGGCGGGATCACCGCCATCGCTGCGACCTATGGCGGCGGCGTCGACCTCGTTCTCGGCCTCTTCGGCAAGGATTCCACGCTTACGGGGCGAACCTACCTTTGGCAGCAAGGGATACAAGCCGCTTTATCCTCGCCTGTCGTCGGGGTGGGCTACCAGGCCTATTGGGTCCAGGGCTTCTCCGAATCCGAACGTCTCTGGGAAGAGTTCTTCATCGCCACCCGCTCGGGCTTCCACTTCCACAACACCTTCATCGAGGCGATGGTGGAGACCGGAGCAATCGGGCTCGTGCTCCTATGCACCGTGCTTCTGGTCACTGTCTTTGGCCATATCAAACGGTTGCTCGCCTATGACCATCACATCGAATCCTCGGTGCTCTTCGGCGTCGCCATGCTGCTTTTCGTGCGGGCATTTGTCGAAATCGACATCATGAATCCCTATCACGTCGGTTCCTTCCTGCTCTACTTCGCAGCCGGCAAGCTGACGATAAGGCAAGGCCGGCGCGTCGTCACCGAGCGGCGCCTTGCAGAGGGCAGGGTGTTGGCGAGCCATCATCCGCAGCTGAGGTTCTGATGGCACCAACGCCGATGAAAACCATCCACGGCATCCAGTATCTGCGTGCGCTTGCGGCGCTGGGGGTCGTGCTCTTTCATGCAGCCGAACGGACAGGCCATCACTTCGCGATCGGCGCAGCCGGGGTCGACGTCTTCTTCGTCATCAGCGGCTTTATCATGTGGGTGATCAGCGACCGACGCCCGGTTGCGCCGCTGGCATTCCTTAGAGAGCGGCTACGTCGGATTGCGCCGATCTATTGGCTCGCGACCCTGGTGATGATCGGCGGTGGCGTTGTCGGCCTCTTCCCGAACCTCGTGCTGACGCTCGGGCATATCCTGGCGTCCTTGATGTTCATTCCCGTGCGTTCGCCCAGCAGCGGCGAGATCTGGCCGGTGCTCGTGCAAGGTTGGACACTCAATTTCGAAATGTTCTTCTACGTCGTCTTTGCGGCATCTTTGATGCTGCCAAGGGACCGCCGGCTACCGGTGATGGCAGCGCTGTTTGTGTCGCTGGTGCTGCTCGGCCTCACGATCACTACGCAAAACGCGCTGATTTTGACCTATACGCGCCCGGTCATCCTGGAATTTGTCGCCGGCATGATTGTCGCCGAGTTCTGGCTGCGGGGCAGGACCGCCGGGCCAGGCCTCGGCATTGTGCTTGTCCTTGGCGCATTCACCGGATTTGCAGCCCTTGCCGTCCTGCGCCTGCCGTTTGACGAAAGAATATTAGGCCCGCTGGCGGTCATGCTCGTCGTCGGCACTCTTGCGCTTGAAGCCGGCGGCTGGTTTCAAAAATGGACATTACCGACGTTGCTCGGCGATGCCTCCTATTCGATCTACCTCTGGCACACCTTCGCCATATCGGTCGTCGTCAAGGCTGCGGCGATGATCGGGCTGGATTCAGTGCTGACGCTGCTCTGCGCTCTGGCCGCCGGCTCGCTGGCTGGTGTTGCGGCCTATCTCCTGATCGAGCGTCCGCTCATTCGACGCACCCGCTCCAGATTGCCTCTGAACCGGGTACGCGAGGCATCCTAGGCATCTAAGCCTGGGGTGCGATCAGCCGAGGTGCCCGATGTCAGGCGCCCTGGTTGCGGCGGGAATGCCAGTTCCAGGCCGTGCGCGTGATCGCCGCCAGGTCGTATTGCGGCTCCCAGCCGAGGACTTCGCGAGCCTTGTCGTTGTTTGCGACAAGCGTGGTCGAATCTCCCTCGCGGCGATCGACATAGTCGATGCCGAAGCTGCGGCCCGAGACATCGGTAATGGCGTTCAGCAGCTCCTTCACCGTCGTGCCGGTTCCCGTACCGAGATTGAGTTCGACGCTGTCGCCGCCTTCAAGCAGGTATTCGACGGCGCGGACATGGGCGTCGGCGAGGTCGAGGACGTGGATATAGTCGCGTACGCAGGTGCCATCGCGGGTGTCGTAGTCCGTGCCGAAGACCTTGAAGCCGTCGCGGCGGCCGAGCGCGGCATCGATTGCCAGCGGGATCGCGTGGGTCTCGGGTTCATGCCACTCGCCGATCCGCCCCTCCGGGTCGGCACCGGCGGCGTTGAAATAGCGCAAGATGACCGAGCGCAGGCCCTTGTACTGGCCATAGTCCTTCAATGCCTGCTCGCAGACCCACTTCGTGCGGCCATAGGGGTTGATCGGGGCCTGGCGGTGCTGTTCGTCGATCGGCACGCTCTCCGGCAGGCCGTAGGTGGCGCAGGTCGACGAGAACACGAAGGCTTCGATGCCGGCGGACAGTGCTGCCGACAGAAGGGTCAAGGTCCCGATGACGTTGTTGTCGTAGAACGAGACCGGATCTTTGACGGATTCCCCGACCTCGATCATCGCGGCGAAATGCAGGATCGCCCGCGGTTTGTGGCGCGCAAGCACCTCATCGAGACGCTGGCGGTCGCGGATATCGCCCTTTTCGAGAACGCCCCATTTGACGAACTCCTCGTGGCCGTTCGACAGATTGTCGTAGACCACGGGTTCGAACCCCTTGGACGCAAGCTGAAGGCAGGTGTGCGATCCGATATAGCCGGCGCCGCCGACGACAAGAACCTTGTTATTTGTCATGAATATCTCAATCTCGGGCTTGGAAGGAATTGGCAAAGTTTTCAATGAACAATGGCCGAATTGTCAATGCCTCTTGAAGCGTTTCACGCGTGATCGAACGCTCTCTTTTCGCACGATGATCCGCATGCCGCTTGAGACCAGCAAAAGAAGGCAGGGAAGCGGCCGCGGGAGAAATATCTCCGTCGGCTCTGAGGCGGAGATGCTTCTTTCGCTTCGCATGAAACATATAGCATATTAATTTACTAGATTTAGTTGATAAGCCGGCGCCTAGTCGTACGATAGCCTCCAGACATCTAGAAGGAAGGCTCCCATGACGACGAAACTGAAACGGCTCGCGCTGACGCTGGCGACACTCTCCGCCTCCGGCTTTTTCCTGTCCGGCGCTTTTGCACAAGGTGCAGGCGATCCGATCAAGGGCGGGACGCTGATCTATCTCGAGCAGCAGGCCCATACTAATCTCTACCCGCCGGCCGGCGGCTTTTACCCAAATGGCGGCATCCTCAACCAGATCACCGACAAGCTGACCTACCAGAACCCGAAGACGCTCGAGATCGAGCCTTGGATCGCGGAATCGTGGACGGTCAACGCTGATGCGACCGAATACACCTTCAAGATCCGTCCTGGCGTCACCTTCTCCGACGGCACGCCGCTGGATGCCGCTGCCGTCGCAAGGAACTACGACGTCTTCGGGCTCGGCAACAAGGAACTGAAGCAGCCGGTCTCGGAGGTCATCAATAACTACGCGGGCAGCGAGGTCATCGATCCGCTGACCGTCAAATTCTACTTCAAGAAGCCGTCGCCGGGCTTCCTGCAGGGCACGTCGGTGATCGGCTCCGGGCTCGTTGCCGCAAGCACGCTGGCGCTTCCGTTTGAACAACTGGGCGATGCCACCAAGATCGTCGGCTCCGGTCCGTTTGTCGTCGACAGCGAAACGATCGGCAAGGAGCTGAGCCTGAAGGCGCGCGAAGAATACGCCTGGGGTCCGGCAAAGCTGGAGCATCAGGGGCGGGCTTACCTCGATGGTATCACATACATCATCACCGGCGAGGACAGCGTGCGCATCGGCGCTCTGCTTGCGGGCCAGGCCGATTTCATCCGGCAGGTCCAGGCCTATGACGAAAAACAGGTTGAAGCGCAGGATTACCAGATCTACGCGCCTTCGACGCGCGGCGTGAACAACAGCGTCGTCTTCCGACCCGACAATCCGCTCGTCGCCGACGTCAGGGTCCGCAAGGCGCTGCTGCACGCGACCGACGCCAAGGAAATCGTCACCACGCTGTTTTCCGCCAACTACCCACAGGCGACCTCCATCATCGCCTCGACGGCGCTCGGCTACCGCGACATTTCGGCGAAGCTTTCCTTCGATCCGGAAAAGGCAAAAGCCCTGCTCGATGAGGCCGGCTGGACGGTCGGCGCCAACGGCCTGCGCCAGAAGGACGGCAAGGAACTAGTGCTGACGGCCTATGAATCTCTGCCGCAGCCGCAGAACAAGGAAACCTTGCAGCTGGTCGCCCAGCAATGGGGCAAGCTCGGCGTCAAGCTGACGGTGCTTGCCGGCGACAGCGGCAGCAGGATCGTCGACGATCTCGACCCGCTCAAGACACCGGTTTCACCGGCCATGGTCGGGCGCGCCGATCCCGACGTGATCAAGAGCCAGTACTACCCAAAGAACCGTGACGTCCTTCGCCAAAAGGGTGGTCAGAGCGACAAAGTCCAGAGCTTCGCCGATGACAAGCTGAACGGCCTGCTCGAGGCGCTTGCTTCGGAGCCGGACCGCGAGAAGCGGTTGGCGATTGCCGGCGAGGTTCAGGACTATGTCGTCGACCAGGCCTATGCGGTCCCGATCTTCGAGGAGCCGCAAGCCTTTGCCGGTGCGCCTTACGTCCAGGGCATCGCTTTCGAGGCGGTTGGCCGCCCAAGCTTCTACAGCACCTGGCTTGCAGAACACTGACATCGACCGGTCGGCCACGTGCATTGCCCGTGGCCGGCCCTCGCAATGAACCAAGCAGAGGAGCGGCTGATGTCCGGATATTTGCTCAATCGCCTGGGGCAGGCGTTGTTCGTCCTATGGGCGGCTTTTACCATCTCCTTTGTGTTGCTGCAGGCGATGCCCGGTGATGCCGTCCTGATCAAGTTTCAGAACCCGGAACTCGGGCTTAACCCGCAGCAGATCGCCGATATCCGGGCATCCTACGCCGCCGACAGCGCCATCTGGGTGCAGTATCTCCAGACCATCGGCCGGTTTCTCACCGGCAACTTCGGCTATTCCGTTCAAGTGGGCGTTCCGGTCAGCACGATGCTTGCGACCCACCTGCCGGCGACGCTGAAACTCGCGTCGCTTGGTTTCGCGCTTGCCGCTGTCTTTGCCGTCGCAATCGCCTTCGTTTCGAGCCTCACGCCCTTCGCCTGGCTCCGCGGTGCACTCCAGTCCGTGCCGTCGCTCTTCATCTCGATCCCAACCTTCTGGCTCGGCATCATGCTGATTCAGATCTTCTCGTTTCGTTTGAAACTCGTACCGGTCATCAACCCCGGCCCTTGGCAGGAACTCATCCTGCCCGTCGTCACGCTGGCCGTGCCGATTTCCGCGCCGCTCGCCCAGGTCTTGGTGCGCAACATCGACGATGTGCTCACACGCCCCTTCGTCGCGGTTGCTCGCGCCAAGGGGGCAACCCGCCACTGGGTCCTGTGGCGCCACGTTGCCAAGAACGCGCTGCTGCCGACGCTCACCATTGCCGGCGTGCTCTTCGGTGAACTCATCGCCGGCGCCGTAGTCACCGAGACTGTCTTCGGCCTTAACGGCATCGGAGGGCTGACGGAAAGGGCGGTCGGCAGCCAGGACGCGGCCGTGCTCCAGGCGATCGTTGTGCTCTCGGCCTTGGCCTTCGTCGTCATCAATCTCATCGTGGATCTGCTCTTTCCTGTGCTCGATCCGCGTCTTCGGACAAAAGCAGGAGCCACCGCATGACCACGTTCGATACAATCCACGATGACGCCATCGCGTCAGGGCACGGACACCGGGTGGGCGGGCGCTTCTCGCTCCCCCATTTCATCCGCCGGTTGCCAGTGGGCCTGGCATTGTCCTGGCTGGTTCTCGCCATCGCCTTCCTCTGGGCAGTCGCTCCGTGGCTTTTCACCATCTACAATCCGCTCGAAGGGGTCGGCGGCGAACAGCTGCGCCGGCCTGACGCCAGCCATCTGCTCGGCACCGACGCGCTCGGGCGCGATCTCTATGCCCGCATCGTCTATGGAGCGGTTCATTCGCTGACCGGCGCCTTTGTCGCTGTGGCACTTGGTCTTGTCATCGGTACGGGCCTTGGCGTGGTCGCCGGCTCGGTCGACCGGCGGCTTGACGATGTGATCATGCGGCTTGTCGACGTTTTGCTGTCTATCCCGCCACTGCTGTTGTCTCTCAGCATCATCATCCTGCTCGGCTTCGGCACGGTGAACGCGGCGATCGCCGTTGGCGTCACCTCTGTTGCCGGTTTTGCCCGCTTGGCGCGTTCGGAAGTGGTTCGTGTCCGGCGCAGCGATTATGTCGAGGCGGCTTTCGGCAGTGGGGGCACCTTCACTTCGGTCCTCTGGCGGCATGTGTTGCCGAATTCGTTGACGTCGGTTCTCGCGATCGCCGCGCTGCATTTCGGATCGGCGGTGCTGCAGATCTCGACGCTCGGGTTCCTGGGCTACGGCGCACCGCCGCCGACGCCCGAATGGGGACTGCTGATTGCTGAGGGCCGAAACTACATCTCGACCGCCTGGTGGCTGACGACCGCGCCCGGCATCGTCGTCGTTCTGGTCGTTCTGGCCGCCAATCGTGTCAGCCAATCCTTCGGCAAGGTAGCCGCATGAACACCTCACCCGCTGCATACCCACCGGTGCTGGAGGTCGAGAACCTGTCGATCTCCTACCATGACGGCGTCGCCCATCGCCGTGTCGTGCACGACGTTTCGTTCCGGATCGAGCCCGGCGAGGTGGTCGCGCTGGTCGGGGAGTCCGGCTCCGGCAAGACGACGACGGCGCAATCGATCATCGGCCTGCTCCATGCCAATGGCCGCATCGACGGCGGCAGCATCAAGCTCAACGGCACCGACATTTCCCGCTGGTCAGATCGACAGCTTGATGCCGTGCGGGGGGCTAAAATCAGCCTGGTACCACAGGATCCGGCAAGTTCGCTCAATCCGGTCAAGACGATCGGAGCGCAGGTTGGCGAGATTCTTCGGATCCATGGCGCCGCAAGCGGTCGCGAGCTGGAAGCGCAGGTGATTTCGCTTCTGGAGCGCGTCGGGCTGAGCGAGCCTGCCCTCAGGGCGAAGCAGTATCCGCACGAGCTTTCGGGCGGCATGCGTCAGCGCGTGCTGATCGCGATAGCGGTCGCGCTGAAGCCGCAACTCATCATCGCTGATGAACCGACAAGTGCGCTCGACGTGACGGTGCAGAAACGCATCCTCGACCTGATCGACGAATTGCGCGCCGAATACGGCACATCGGTTCTGCTTGTGACCCATGACCTCGGGGTCGCCGCCGACCGAGCCGACCGGCTTGTCGTACTGCAGGGCGGCCGGGTCCAGGAAGTCGGCGCGACCAAAGGCGTGCTTGCCGCACCGCGAAGCGCCTACACACGGCAACTGATTGCCGACGCGCCGTCGTTCTCGGCCGTTGCGCGCAGGGGCCCAGCGACCGCGCGCGAAAAGCCCGCATCATTAGACGATGATGTCGTTATCGTCCAAGGTCTTGTGCAGGACTTCGTTCGCCCCGACGGCGATGGCAAATCCTTTCGCGCCGTCGACGGTCTCAGTTTTCGGGTCCGTCGCGGCACGACCCATGCCATCGTCGGCGAATCCGGCTCCGGCAAGACCACCACCATCCGCGCGATTGTCGGCTTTCAGAAACCGACTGCGGGCCGTATCGAGATCGATGGCACCGATCTTTCGTCGCTTCGCGGCGAAACGCTGCGCCAGTTCAGGCGCAAGATCCAGCTGGTCTACCAGAACCCTTATGGCTCGCTTGATCCGCGCCAGACGGTGTTCGACATCGTTGCCGAGCCGCTCTTAAATTTCGGCAAACTCGCCCGGCCGGCACGCGAAGAGAAGGTCCGGGCAATCCTCAGTCGCGTCGGCTTGCCGGAAGCGGCGCTTGGCCGCCGCCCTCACGCGCTTTCGGGCGGTCAGCGACAACGGGTGGCAATCGCCCGCGCACTCGTTCTCGACCCCGACGTCGTCGTTCTCGACGAGGCGGTCTCGGCTCTGGACGTGACGGTGCAGGCCCGCATCCTCGATCTTCTCGACGAACTCCAGCGCGATCTCGGTCTGACCTACCTGTTCGTGTCTCATGACCTCGCAGTCGTTCGGCAGATCTCAGACACGGTGTCCGTGCTGAAGGACGGTCGTTTGGTCGACGGAGGACCCGTCGAGGACGTCTTCGAACGGCCGGGCAGCGACTATACCCGCGAACTCATCAACGCCATCCCCGGACAAAAACGAGCAGTCCTCGTCTGACGACGCAGGAATGAATGACAGGACAGAAAATGACGAATACGACGCCACGCAAGCGACTGGGGTTCTTTACGCGTCTCCTCGACGACGTGCCCGCCGGCACGCGCTATCATTATGCGGCCGAGCAGATCGCGACCGCCGAACGTTTCGGCTTCGATACCGCCTGGGTCGCCCAGCATCACTTCCATGCTGACGAGGGCGGCCTGCCGGCGCCACTCGTCTTCCTGGCACATGTCGCCGCGCAGACGTCGCGGATCAGGCTCGGGACTGGCGTCATCACGCTGCCGCTTGAAAATCCGATACGGGTTGCCGAGGATGCGGCTGTGCTCGACCTCCTGTCATGCGGCCGTGTCGAAATCGGCTTCGGCACCGGCGGCACACCGTCATCGTTTACGGCTTTCGGCCTCGAGAGTGCCGAGCGCGGAGACATCTTCGCCCGGCATCTGCGCGTCGTTCTCGACGCATGGGCGGGGCGGAGCCTTTCCGGCGGCGACCAGCTCTACCCGATCGCGCCGCAATTGCTGAATCGCATCTGGCAGGCGACATTCTCCGTCGCTGGTGGAGAGCGGGCAGGGCGCGCCGGCGACGGCCTCATGCTGTCGCGCACTCAGCCCCGGACCGCCGAACGCCCGGATGCGTCGCTCGCCGAACTGCAGAACCCAATTATCGACGCCTATCTCGCGGGATTGCCGGCAGGCCGCGCGCCCCGAATTTTGGGTTCACGTAGCCTGTTCGTGGCAGACAGCCGCGCTGAGGCATTGCGCCTGGCCGAAATCGGCTTGCGTCGCGGCGCCGAACGGCTGATTGCGGCCGGCCACAAGCCGACGGGCAACTCGCTCGCCGAACTGATCGCCGCTTTCGACGTCCATGTCGGGACGCCCGACGACGTGATCGAAAGCCTCCGTGCGGATACGACGTTCGATCGGGTTACCGACCTCGTCTTCCAGGTTCACTCCATCGATCCGCCCCACCCTCTGATCCTGCGCTCGATCGAGCTAATCGCAACTAAGGTCGCACCGGCGCTCGGATGGGCGCCGGAGGAAAAATTCGCCCCCCGCCGCCTCGGAGCCGTCGGCTGACAACGCCGATCACCACAGTGGCACCCGGGGCGCCGCTAAACTGAAGGAAGGAGACTTACCGTGACCACATCGACACCCGATATTATCGACCTGCTGGCCGGCATCAAGCCGGGCTCATCGCTTGATCGCATCCGCACCCAGCGGCCGGAAACACGCGAGCAGGCGCAGAAGAGCTATCTCGCGCTCTTCGAACCCGAAAATTTCGGCGACGTCTCTCATGCCGAACGGCAGGCAATTGCCAGCTTCGTCGCGGGATTGCATCGGCATCCGGATATTTTTGAGTTCTACGTCAGCCCACTGGAGGAAGGCGAAGCGAACCGCTGGGTGGTCGAGGTGTTGAAGGCCGAGATCGGCGCGGCGCAGGCCGTCGGCCCCTATGGGCGATATCCGGCCGGCGCTTTGAGCGTCGAGGACGCACCCGGGCCGATCTACCAGGTCTCTGATGCCGGGCGTGAAGCGCTCGGAGCAAAGCTTGCGGCAGCCTTGGAACATGCGCATCTGCTTGTCTTCCATCTCCGTGACGCAAGCCCTGGGGCGCTTCAGGCGCTCATCGCTGCCGGCTGGACGACGAACGGTATCGTGACGCTGTCGCAGCTTGTCGCATTCGTTGCGTTCCAGATCCGGGTGATCGCCGGCCTTGGCCTGCTTGCGGCTTCCGCCAGGCGCGCTGCCGCCTGAGCCTTAGAAGGAGTTTGTCATGACTGACCACATCATCACGCCCAACATTGAAAATCGTCCTGTCGCGTTCACGCAGGCCGAGATCGGCTGGACACCGTGGCTGGAACCGCTCGCGGAGGACGATCTGACGGAGGCACACCTTGCCGGTCTCGTCGAGGCGTCGCGCGCCAAGTCGCCCTACTTCCGCTTGCTCGTTCGCGATCCCCAGGTTCTGGAGGCGCGGACGAAGACGGACAAGGATATTTTCTACAACACCCGCACGGGCCTGCCGCGTGCCGAGCGCGAGCTTGCAGCGACCGCCGCATCGCGGTCAAATGGATGCATCTTCTGCGCCTCTGTGCATTCGCGTTTCGCATCTCATCATTCCAGGCGGGGCGACGACGTTCAGAAGCTTCTCGATGAAGGTGTGGATGCTGATCTCGGCGAACGCTGGAACGCGATCGTTGCAGCCTCGGTCGCACTGACGGCTACGCCACCCACATTCGGCGATGATCATATCGAACGCCTGTCTGCCGCCGGCCTCGATGAACTCGAGATTGCCGACGTGATCCACGGCGCCGCCTTCTTCAACTGGGCGAACCGCCTGATGCTCTCGCTTGGCGAGCCGACACCGGCGGTACAATGATTTGAGATTGAGGGGCGCGGCCAAGCATGCTGCGGGGTCCCGGCAAATGCCCGCATCACCGCGGTTGAACCGTGCCGATGGGTAGCACGGTCCGGCCATGCCGCATCGATCAGCGTCCAAGAAGGCCAACCGAACAAGGCGCGAGCATTGCTCGCGCCTTGTTGATATTCGTTATCGGTACCGAACCATGACGGATGGCCATCTGACGTTCAGTGCCAGTCTGCCAACCGAAAGCCTATTGGGTCGGGGCGAGCGGTGGCTCGACCTGTCTGCGCACGAGCTTTCCTTCCTCAGCCTTGTAGAAAAACTGGCTTGAGACCAGCCATCCCTTGAGTGGTCGAAGTGGTGGAATGCACGTCAGCAACATGAATGGGCCGGTGACCAGAAGGTGTATCCACAGCGGAGCGCTGAATTGCACCTCCAGCCATACGCCGAGCAGCACGCTCGGCACGCAGCCGAAGCAGATGACGAAGAAGGCGGGGCCGTCAGCGGGATCGGCGAAGGAGTAGTCGAGATCGCAGACCTCACACTTCTTGCGCATCTTGAGGAAGCCCTCGAACAGATGCCCCTGGCCGCAACGCGGACAACGGCCGCGCAAGCCGGTTTGCATCGGAGGTATGGGAGGCCAGTCGTGATCCGAAGACATATGCGTTCCTTTCAGGCGTCTGCGGCGCAGCCATTCCGGCGCGCCAGCTGATATGCCTGGGTGCGGTCGACGAATGCTCCGTGCCGCCTCAGGCCTGCAGGGATTAAGACGCCTAAAAGCACGCATTGTCAATTTATTGTATGCATACATTGCTGCGACAATTTCGCCGGCCGCAAACGAAAGACCTCAAACGACGAGACTCGATGCAGCCGGAGATTGCTGAAGCAGATCTGCAATCGTCATCAGGCTGCGCTGCAACTCCTCGTGCGTCCGTGCCGCGCCAAGGCCGAGGCGCACGGCTTCAGGTGCTAGGTCAAGCGCGAAGGCATCGCTGGCCACGACGCTGATGCCGGACGCCCGCAGCCGACCGGAAAAATCGCCTCGCGTCCAGGGTAGTGGCAGGTGTAGCCATACGTGGAAGCCTTCCTGGTCCGTCTGGACAACGTCCCTTGGCAACAAGCGGCTGACCATGGTCTGTCGGATCGTCACTTCCTGGCGGATGGCGCCGAGGACCTCCCTTGCCGTCCCGTCCTCAATCCAGCGTGTTGCGATCGCGGCGTTGAAGGGGGGAGCCATGCCACTCGTCGCGCGTATCGCGCCCTCGATGCGCACGCAGCTTTGGCGATCCGGAACGACGAGATAGGCAATCCGCAGCGCTGGCGACAGGCACTTGGCGAGACCGGCAATGTGATAGACGAGGTCAGGCGCAAGTGCTGCCAATGGCAGCGGCGCGGCGATTGGTAGCGCTCCATAGGCGTCGTCCTCGATGATTGCTACGCCGTGGGTTCGGGCAATGGCAACGATCGCCTTGCGGCGCTCAAGCGGCAGTGTTGCTGTGGTCGGGTTGTGGAGCGTGGGGTTACAGTAGAGCGCTCTTAATTTCGTGCTTTTGCAAATCTCCTCAAGCTGTTCTGGTACAATGCCATTTTTGTCGATAGGAACGCCGACGAGATCGATGCCGAGATGGGCGGCGAGCGCCCGTAGGCCGGGATAGGCAATGGTTTCCGCGGCGATCACATCGCCGGGCTTTGCAAGGCTGCTGATCGCGGCCAGCAGGGCGCTTTGCGCTCCTGCGCAGATCAGTACACGCTCGGCTGGGATTTCTCCCAGGCGCGGCTGTAGCCAGTTGGCCCCGACAGCGCGATTGTGAAGCGTGCCGCCGGGCGCCTGATACCGCATCAACAGATCGAGCCCATGTTCGCCCTGCAGGCTGGCGATGTCGCTCCACAGGCGCATTGTCAGGGCCGCGTCGTCGAAAAGTGGCGGCAGGTTCATGCTCATGTCGACAAGGCCATCGGCTGCCGGCTGCAATCCCTTCATTCTTTTCGCCTTGACATAGGTGCCCTGGCCGACGCGCCCTTCCACCAATCCGCGGTGTCGCGCCTCGTTGTAGGCGCGACTCACCGTGGTGAAGTCGATGCCCAATGCGCTGGCGAGGGCGCGCTGAGGCGGCAGCCGCGCGCCTTCGGACAGGCGACCTTCGGCGATATCAGCAGCGATGGCGTTGGCAATAGCGATGTAAAGCGGTCCGTTCGCTTTCCGGATGGCCGGCAGCCAGGTCGTCTCCAATGCATCCGTCGTCATGGCACTACCTCAAGATCACATTGTATGGATATTGCATGTTTTACCATGCTGGCGCAAGCCGCCGTATCTCGGGGACGGGCTAGCGTGCACGGGGCCACCGAATCGCTGCGTCGAGCGGCACAAACGGTTGCTCAATCTCCGTTACTGCGGAAACCTAGGAAGCTTTTCGACGTTCAACCTACCCGGCGCTCGACAGTTGAGCGTTCGATGCAGGCATTTGGTTGCATTCGTCTTGATTGCTCGCCGTGCGACGGTAGCCCATCGTCGCCTGGGTTGCTGCCGAGGCTGATAGGTTTCAGTCTTTTTCCCGCTCAAGGCAAATCTTGTTTGTCATATCGCGTGGCTGTCATTTGCGCGAAGGGCAACAATGTCATACGCTTAAGCCGTGACGCGCGCTTTGTATGGTCGTTTTCGCCGACGAAGCCTGCAAACGAGAAATGCAACAGAACCGGTCCATCCCAAGGGGCCGTGGAGCAGCGCCATGCATATCCCAAAGCCGAAGCCCATTCGTTCGTTTGTCGCAACCGGGGAGGGTGGGTTTAGCGACACAATCGGGATCAAACGCGCCATTCGCGCCTGTGGCAAACGGTCGGCGATCGGCCTCTCTGCATTTCTTGTGACGCTGGCGCTCTCGAACCTTGCCTATGCGGCGAACTGCAAGGATCCATCGGCGCCGGGCGCTGACTGGAGCGATTGCAACAAGAAGCTGCTGATGCTTGGCGGGATCGATCTCGAGGGTGGGAAACTGGTCAACACTGATTTCACCCTGACGGATCTGAGAGGCGCCAATCTCACGGCCGCAAACCTGGAGAAGGCGACGCTGGTGCGTTCGTCATTGGCCGGCGCCAGGGCCGATAAGGCGAATTTCGCCAAGGTTGAAGCCTACCGAACCAGTTTTGCCGGCATCTCGGCGGAAGGCGCTTCATTCAACAGTTCCGAACTGCAGCGAACGAATTTCACAGGAGCCAAATTGACGGGCGCCGACTTCGAGAAGGCCGAGCTCGGGCGCGCCAACTTCGAAAAAGCGGTGATCACGGGCACGCGTTTCCCTATGGCCAATCTGTCGCGCGCCACTTTCAGCGGCTCTAGCTTCGAGGGCCCGATCGACTTCACCGATGCGTTCATGTTCCTGACGCGCATCGAAGGGGTGGACTTGTCGGCCGCAACCGGGCTCGAGCAGGAGCAGGTTAACCTGACATGCGGCGACAGCGCCACCAAACTGCCGGCCGGGCTATCTACTCCAGCCAATTGGCCGTGCCCGGTCGACTGAACGGGATCGATCTCAACGGAGATGTTGCTTGGCGGCAATCGCCAGGCATTGCTTGAATGCCTCAAGATCGGTCAGCCGGTCGGCTTCGGCCACCTCGCGCTTTATGAAGGTTCCGCCGCGCGCCAGGATGCCGCCATCGAGCATCAGATTGTCGGCCATATCGAAATCCTCGATGCTCAACCCGTCCTGTCCAGCCATGCGGCCGTCCGGGCGCGTGCCGGCCTTGCCGCCGTAATGGCCGTGGAGGATGCGGTCGTAATAGCTGCGCGACGTGTTGGTGTAGGCATAGACATGGCGGCCACGGCCGCACATGAAGCCGAGCTCGAAAACCGTGCCGACATCGGCGCTGATGCCGCGAAACGGCGTCAGATTGGCGATGATCATGTCGCTGGCCAGCATCATGCCTTCATCCACGCCATAGATCGCAACGCCGCGTGCATGCTTGGTTTCGGCCGGCGGAATTTCCAGGTCGCCCGGCACGAGTGGCGTGAAGCCGGCCGCACGGGCAAGTTCGGCCTTCTGTGCCTGGATCTCCACGGCATTGCTCAGGAACACTTCAGGCCCGGCCAGATATACTTTCACGATCATGCTCCTTGCAGATTTCCCAGTCCGTCAAAGGAGGTCAGCCTAGGGAGGTCGCGGGCGGGCGCCTAGTAGGCGTGGTTGCACGGCCGGCGCTTACCCACCGATATTTCGGTACTTGTCCGCGCCGATTGCAGGAGCGGTCGATGATGGCACGGCATGGACAGGCGGCTTCGTCATCCGCTATCTCTCAGCCGTTCTGTCCAGGCATATCCATCAGCGGGGTCCATCGATGCCAAGTCAGCCTTTGACCACCTATGTCGGCGTTGCACATCCGTGGATGTGCGACACGATGGGGCATATGAACGTTCGCCACTATGCGGCGATGTTCGATGATGCCAGCTTCCAGCTGCTTGGTCATATTGCCGGGATCGAGGTTGAAGGCGAGCCGGGCAGGGGCTGGGCCGACGTGCGGTCGGAAGTGGAATACAAACACGAGACGAAGGCAGGCACCCTACTCACCATTCGCTCGCGGTTGGTCAAGCTGGGCCGTTCCTCCGTGACCTTCGAGCAGATCATGTCAGGCACGCTTGATGATGTTGTTCACGCCGTCAACCGAACGGTGACCGTTCGCTTCGATCTTTCGGCGCGCACGGCAATGGCGCTGGAGCCGGCGGCACGCGCACGCGCGGAGGCATTGCTTCAAGCGTGATCTGCCGCCCGCGGTCCGTCGTCAGTCCGTATAGATCCGCTCTTCGACAGGGGTTTCGGCGATCAACATCTGCAGCCCGGCAAGCAATGCCTTTTCTGCACGGTTCAAGGCCTTGTCGGGGTTCGTCAGCAGGAAGATGTCGATCGCCGGCGGTGCTTCATAGGGTGGCAGCCGCCACAACACACCATCGGCCACGTCACGGCGTGCCACATGCAGCGGCAAGGGACCGACGCCGAGGCCGGCGACAATCATCCGGCGCACTTCTTCGAGGCTTGAGGAAACGCCAACAACGTTGGCATTGAGCTTGGCCTCGCTACGCAGAAGCGCAACGGGCCGCAATGCATCGGCGATATGGTCGGTGTGGAACGACACCGAAGTCTCACCCTTGAGGTCAGCGAGTTTCAGGCCTTGCCTGCCGAACAGCCGATGGTGCGGACCGCAGAAGAAGCCGAAGAACTCGCGAAAGACGAGGAGATAATCCAGCGCCGGGTCGCGGACGCTGACAAGGCAGAGGCCGAAGGATGCCCGTTTCTCCCGCACCTGACGGGTGACTTCGCCGCTTGCGGCCACCGAGATGTTCAGTGTCGCGCGCGGATAGTTGCGATGAAATTCCATCAGCGCCCGGTCGAAGATCGGTGACACCACATGGCTGGCGACGGCGATCGTCACATGCCCGGTCACGTCGTCGCTGACCCCGCGCACCAATTGCGGCAGCTGGGAAATGGTCCCGAAGACCTCGACGGCCTGCTCGTAGAGAAGTTGGCCGACTTCCGTCAGGTCGAAACGCGTCGCATCCCGTTCGACGAGCCGACGCCCGACACGGTCCTCCAGCCGCTTCAACGCGTTGCTCACGCTCGGCTGTTTCAGGTTCAGCCGTTCCGCGGCGCGCGTGATGCTTTTGACCTCGGCGATCACCACGAAGGTGCGCAGAAGGTTCCAATCGAGCTCCCAGACGAGCCGTTCGGATCGAGGTGTGACCATTCCTGAAATCTATGCCTTCTATTCCCATTATCTATTTGCGCAATGCTGATGCAAAGGCAATCATGAAATTCGCAAAGCGCCTCGATGCCCGTCCCAAGCGCACGAGAAGGCGCATTCATCCAGAGGAGCAAGGAACATTTCATGAAAACCATTTTCTCCGGCCTTTTGGCCGCTACGCTCACCATTGCCGCAACCTTCTCCGCCGTTTCGGTGCGCGCTGACGACCTCGAAGCGGTGAAGTCTGCGGGTGAACTGAAGATCGCGATGAGCGGGCAGTATCCGCCCTTCAACTTCGTCAATGAACAGAACCAGGTTGTCGGCTTCGATGCCTCGATCGGCCAGGCGATTGCAGAGCGCGTCGGCGTCAAGGGCACTCTGGTGACGACGGCTTGGGACGGCATCATCGCAGGCCTGCTCGCCAACAAATACGATACCGTCGTCGGATCCATGACGATCACGCCCGAGCGTGAGAAGGTCGTCGATTTCGTCGGCCCGTATTATCACGCCGGCCGCGCGGTGTTCGTCGCCGAAGCCTCCGCCGTTCAGAAGCTCGACGAACTCAAGGGCAAGACGCTCGGCGTCACGCTCGGGGAAACCCATGAGAAATGGGCCCGCGAACAGGGCGGCTGGGACGTGCGCACCTACAAGGGGCTGCCCGAGCTGATGATGGAACTGAAGAGCGGCCGGGTCGATGCGATCGTCGTCGACAACATTCCGGTCATGGTGGCCGTCAAAGAAACCGGTGAGAAGGTTCGCCGTCTGGAAACGCCTGACATCGAAGGTGGCAGCGTCGCCATCGGTATCGCCATCCGCAAGAACAATCCGGAGCTGAAGGCTGCAATGCAGAAGGCGCTCGAGGATATGTTGACAGACGGTTCCTACGAGAAGATTTCGATGGAATGGGTCGGTAGCGACATCCGCTGATCGCTGGCTTCTACCCGTCTCCGGCCGCCCATTGACGGCAGCGGCCGGAGATTGTCGCGTTCTCCCCCCGGAGTTTTCCAATGGACTTTTCGCTGGTGCAGCGCGTCTTCCCGTTCTTCGTGGAAGCGGCGTGGATCACGATCGAGATATCGGCGCTTTCGCTGGCGCTCGGGCTCGTCGTCGCCTTTCTCGTGGCGGCGGCAAAGATGTCGCGCTCTTGGCCTTTGCGCGTCTTTGGTTCTGCCTATGTCAGTCTGTTTCGCGGCACGCCCTGCCTGATCCAGCTTTTCGTCCTCTATTTCGGCGGCCCGCAGATCGGCATCAATCTCGAGCCGTTCGCCGCCGGCGTGATCGGGCTTGGGCTCAATATCGGCGCCTATATGGCCGAAGCCATTCGTGGTGCGATCCAGTCGGTCGACCGCGGCCAGACCGAAGCTGCCCGCTCGATCGGCTTCAGCCGGTTCCAGACGATGCGCAAGGTGGTGCTGCCGCAGGCCGCACGGTTGATGATCCGCCCGCTCGGCGTCAACGCCGTGGCTCTGGTGAAGGGATCGGCGCTGGTATCGACGATATCCGTGGTCGAACTCACCTACACGGCCCAGCGCTATATCGGCTCGACCTACAAGCCGTTCGAGATCTTCGGCGTTGCCGCCGTGCTCTACATGCTCATCGTCTATGTCGTCGCGCGGATCGTCGATCTGCTTGACCGACGCTACGCCATAGCCTGAAGGGGAGGCGCGCATGCAAGGTCTCGATTTCAGCGTCGTCCCGCCCTATGCCGATATCCTCTGGATGGGGATCTGGTGGACTGTCGTCCTTACTGTCTCCGCAGCGGCCATCAGCTTCATCTTCGGCGTCGTTTTTGCCCTGGTTGTTCTCTATGCGCCCAAGGCGGTGGCCTTGCCGGTGCGCGCCTTCATGTGGCTCTTCATGGGCACACCGCTGCTGTTACAACTGTTCCTGATCTACTACGGGCTGGGGCAACTGGGGTTCAAGATCCCGGCACTTGTCGCCGGCATCATCGGTCTCGGCCTGCACTTTGCCGTCTATAACGCCGACATTCTGCGCGCCGGTATCGTGGCAGTGGATGTCGGGCAGACGGAAGGCGCGCGCAGCCTCGGTTTCAGCCGCTTTCAGACGCTGCGCTACTTCGTCGTGCCGCAGGCCGTGCGCAACACCATTCCGGCCATGGGCAACAACCTGATCGTGCTGTTGAAGGAGTCCTCGCTGGTGTCGATCATCGGCATTGCCGAGCTGGTTCATGCTGCGCAGCTGGCGATCAGCGAAACCTTCCGGCCGTTCGAATTCTACATCACGGTCGCCGCACTCTATTACATCCTAAACCTCGTGCTCGAAGCGGGTCTGCGCCGGGTCGAACAGAACGTGGAGGTATCACGATGACCGCCCAGCGACCCATGGTCGAAGTCAAGAGTGCTCGCAAGGCCTATGGCGAGCTTCAAGTCCTGAAGGGCATAGACTTGTCGGTTGCCCGGGGGCAGATCGTTGCGATCATCGGCCCGAGCGGCTCCGGCAAGAGCACGCTGCTGCGCTCGATCAATCATCTCGAAACGCTGAACGGCGGCGAGGTGTGGCTCGACGGCGTCCAGGTCAACCAGAACCTGCGCGGCCAGGCCTTCGAGCGCCACATCAACGCGGTGCGCCAGCAGATGGGCATGGTGTTCCAGCACTTCAATCTCTTCCCGCACCTTACGGTGATCGAAAACGTCACGATGGGACCGATTATCCTGAAGGGCATGGCGAAGGCGGCTGCACGCGAGCTGGCGGTCGAGCTTCTGTCGAAGGTCGGGCTGGCGGAGAAGGTCGACGCCTATCCCTCGCGACTGTCAGGCGGTCAGAAGCAACGTGTCGCCATCGCCCGGGCGCTCGCGATGCAGCCGAAGGTCATGCTTTTCGACGAGGCGACCTCGGCGCTCGACCCCGAACTCGTCGACGAGGTCAATGCGGTGATGAAGCAACTCGCCGCCGAGCACATGACGATGCTGATCGTCACGCATGAGATGCGCTTTGCCGGCGAGGTCGCCGACCGCGTGCTGTTCATGGATGGCGGTGTCGTCGTCGAGCAGGGTGCGCCAGCCGAGATTTTCCGCGAACCGAAACAGGAGCGCACGCGGGCTTTCCTCAAGAAATATCTGGCGGCGTGATGGATGCGATGAAGATGACCAGCAACCAATTCCCCGATTTCGGCCTGACACCTGAGCAGCGCCGCGAAGCGGTGCTCGGCCACTACTTCGAATACCCCGGAATGGATGGCGAGCGCGGCGAAATCTGGTGCTACACCGACGCCTATGCCTACCCGCCCGGTGCAACGGTCCGGCTTCAGGTGAGTTCGACCGCAGCCCTGTTCGAACTGGAGATCGTACGCGACGGCGCCGTCGAAACACCGGTCATGAAGCGAAGCGGCATTGCCGCCCGCTGGCAGGATACGCCGGACCAATGCTCGGTGGTCGGCTGCGGCTGGGAGACGACGCTTGAATTCCAGGTGGGCGCGGACTGGTCGTCCGGTGCCTATCGCGTCACCTTGACGGCTGAGGGCCGCGACCGTTCGCCCATTCGCTGTCACCATCTGTTTATCGTGCGCCCCGAGGCCGGCCGCAAGCCGGGCCGCGTACTGCAGGTGGCGGCGACAGGATCCTGGACGTCTTACAACACCTGGGGTGGATCGAACCATTATCAGGGCATCACCGGCCCCAATCGCGACCAATATGCAACGACTGTCAGCATTGAGCGGCCGTTCTGCCGCGGCTTCGTCCAGCTCCCAATCGATGCGCCTCGGGTGCCGCTGGAGATCTATTCTCCGATGGCAGTGGCGCCACGCTACCCGCACATGGAATGGGCCTATGCCAACGGCTATTCCAAGAAATATGCCTCGTCCGGCTGGGCAAGCTATGACAGTCATTTCTTCCGCTGGGCCGAGCGCGAAGGTTATGCTGTCGATCTCGCCAGCCAGCATGAATTGCATTTCAATCCGGAAATTCTCGACGGCTACGATTGCGTCGTCTTCGTTGGTCACGACGAATATTGGACCTGGGAGATGCGCGACGCGGTCGACACCTATGTCGAGCGGGGCGGCCACGCCGCCCGCTTTGCCGGCAATTTCATGTGGCAGACGCGGCTGGAGGACGGCGGCAAGCGGCAGGTATGCTACAAATATCGCTCGCGTGCCGAGGACCCGGCCTACCGTTCCGCCGATCAGACGCGCACGTCCGGCTCCTGGGAGGCGGCAGAGATCGGCCGCCCCGGCGCTTCGACCTTCGGGCTCAATGCCACGCGCGGGCTCTATGTCGGCTGGGGCGGTTGTGCCCCGCGCGGCGCCCGCGGGTTTCCGGTCTATCGTCCGGAGCATTGGGCATTTGCCGGAACCGGTATCTACTATGGCGACATCCTCGGCGCCGAAGGTCATGCCTTCGGTTATGAGGTCGACGGCCTCGACTACATCATCCGCGGCGGTCTGCCGGAGCCGACGCAAGACAGCGGCGCCCCGGATGGTCTGGAAATCCTGGCGCTCGGCATGTCATCGCTGAAGGAAGAGAGCGCCGATATACCCGCCGACGATCAGTTCCTCTCCGACGCGGACGCTAAGTTCGTGGCGGAAACACTGATCGGCGATACCGGAGAGGCGGCAGTCGATCGCGTCAAGCGCGGCTGTGGCATGATCGTCAATTTCCCACGCGGCAAGGGCGAGGTGTTCCACGCCGGCAGCTGCGAATGGGTTGCCGCCCTGATGCGCGGCGACGCGATGGTCGAACGCGTCACCGCCAATGTTCTTAACCGTTACCTCAAACGCTGACAGAGACCCGACATGCTCAAGACGACAGCTTCCAACGAACGGCCCGCTTCACACCTGTTCTACCAGTCGCGTCTTCGCCGGCCGCTGGTCGACCGGGCCGAGGGCATCTATCTCTGGGATCAGGATGGCCGCCGGGTGATCGACGGTTCGAGCGGTGCGATGGTGGTCAATATCGGCCACGGCAATCGCAACGTGCTCGAGGCGATGAAGCGGCAGATGGATCGCGTGACGTTTGCCTATCGTCTCCACTTCGAAAACGAACCGGCGGAAGAATTGGCCCGCCGCGCCGCCGAAAAGCTGCCCGAAGGCATGGACAAGATCTTCTTCGTCTCCGGCGGGTCCGAAGCGGTCGAATCCTGCCTGAAGCTCGCCCGCCAATGGGCGGTTGCGACCGGCCAGAAGGACCGTTGGAAGGTGATTTCGCGGTTTCCGTCCTACCACGGCGGCACGCTCGGCGCTCTGGCGGTCACCGGTTATGCGGCGCTCTCCGATCCGTTCTCGCCGATGATGCGGGAAATGCCGAAAGTGCCGGCTCCAACAGCCTATCTCGACCGCGACAATCTCTCGATGGAGCAACGCGGCATCAAATATGCCGACATGCTGGAGGACAGGATCCAGTCCGAAGGCCCTGATAGCGTGCTTGCCTTCATCATGGAGCCGATCGGCGGCGCCTCGACCGGCGCCCTGGTCGCACCCGACAGCTATTACAAGCGCATCCGCGAAATCTGCGACAAGTACGGTATCCTCTTGATCCATGACGAGGTCATGAGCGGAGCCGGTCGTACCGGAAAATTCCTTGGCGGCGACCATTGGGATTGCAAGCCGGACCTGATCGCGCTGTCGAAAGGCTTTGCCTCAGGTTATTGCCCGCTGGGCGCCATGGCAGCACCATCGAGGCTGGTGCAGCCGGTGCTCGACGCAGGCGGCTTCCAGCATGGTTTCACCTATGCCGGCAATCCGCTCGCCTGCGCTGCCGGCCTTGCGGTGCTCGACGAGATCGATCGCCTGGGCCTGATCGACAATGCAGCTGTCATGGGTGGTGCGCTCAAGGCCGAACTGGTCGCGCTTTCCGAACGGTTCCCGTTTATTGGCGATGTGCGCGGCAAGGGTCTGTTGCTTGCCGCCGAGTTCGTTTCTGATCCTGAGACGATGAAGCCCTTGCCGAAGGAATTGAACGCACATCAGCGGGTCGTTGATCTCGCCTATGAGCGTGGACTGATCATCTATTCGCGGCGGACACGCGGCGGCGTCGAAGGCGATCATTTTCTGGTCTGCCCGCCGATGATCATCACCAGAGAGCAGATCGGCGAGATCGTCGCCATCCTCGGCGATGTCCTCGAGCAGCTTGCCGCTGAGCTCACTCTTCCCGTCAACCGTTGAGATCGACATCATGACGAAAACCAAGACGTCGCGCAGGAAGGTCATCATCACCTGTGCGGTGACGGGCTCGGTGCACACGCCGACCATGTCGCCCCATTTGCCGATCACGCCGGACCAGATCGCTTCGGAAGCAATCGCTGCGGCGGAGGCCGGCGCCTCGATCCTGCACCTGCATGCGCGAAATCCCGTAGACGGCCGGCCTTCCGCCGACCCCTCGCTGTTCATGCAGTTCCTCCCGCGGATCAAGCAGTCGACCGACGCCATCGTCAACATATCGACCGGCGGCTCGTCGCTGATGGCGCTGGAGGACCGCCTGGCGGCGTCCTTGCGGGCCGAGCCGGAAATGTGCTCGCTGAACATGGGGTCCATGAACTTCGCCCTGTTTCCGGCGCTCGACAAGCCAGTGGCGTGGAAACACGATTGGGAGCCGGAGCTGCTGGAGGCGACGCGCAGTTCGATCTTCAAGAACACCTTTGCCGACATGGAGTTCATCCTCACCCGGCTCGGTCAGGGATGCGGCACACGGTTCGAATTCGAATGTTACGATGTCGGCCATCTCTATTCGCTGGCGCATTTCCGCGACCGCGGTCTGGTCTCCGGTCATCTGTTCATTCAGTTCGTCTTTGGCATTCTCGGCGGCATCGGCGCCGATCCGGAGAACCTGACGCATATGAAGCGCATCGCCGACAAGCTTTTCGGTGACGACTATTCGTTCTCGGTGCTGGCCGCCGGCCGGCACCAGATGCCGATGATCACTATGGCGGCTGCGATGGGCGGCAATGTGCGGGTGGGGCTGGAGGACAGCCTTTACAATGGCCGCGGGCAACTTGCGACCAGCAATGCCGAACAGGTTCTGCGCATCCGCGCCGTTCTCGACGCCTTGTCGCTGGAGGTTGCCACCCCTAAGGAAGCACGTGATCTTCTTGGCCTCAAAGGCGGAGATCAGGTGGCATTCTGACGCCGCTGGTAACAGGCGCGTCATCGATGCCATAGGCTCATCGGCAGAAAAGGGGACGGAAGTGACGACGACGCACGGGAGGACCGCAGATATCCGCATTCGCGCCGGTGAAATCAAGGACGCCGAGGCGATGCACGGCGCGATCCAGGCTATGGGCCGCGGGCTCGATATGGCCGGCAAGGTCACCTGCACGGTCGATGACTACCGTCGTTTCGGTTTCGGCCCCGATGCCGGCTTCGGCAGTCTGATTGCTGAGGTTGAGGGAGAATTTGCCGGCCTTTGCCTGTTCTTTCCGATCTTCTCGACCTGGCGCGGCCGGCCCGGCGTCTTCGTGCAGGATCTGTATGTCGGCGATCGCTTCCGCGGCCTCGGTATCGGCGAGCGCCTGCTGCGCGAAGTGGCCTCGTGGTCGAGGGCGCGGGGCGGGGACTACCTGCGGCTGGAAGTCGATGTGGAGAACGAGCCGGCGCAGCGCCTTTACCAGCGGCTTGGCATTACCTGGCAGACGAAAGACCGCGCTCATGCCGCCTATGGCGAGGCCTTTGTGGCTCTCACCGAGGGACTGAAAGCTTGACGATGCAGGAACGGGAGAGAGCATGAAAGCCTTCTACGCACAGGAACAGAAGCGACACGACCCGAAGGCTTTCCTTTCGAGCGGGGCGCCGCAGCCGAACCCGGAGCAGCCCGAACGGGTTGAAAGGCTCCTGATCGGCGCCCGTGACGCCGGATGCTCCGTCGTTCGGCCGCGCGACCACGGGCTCGCCCCGATTGCCGCCGTGCACACGCCCGAATATCTCGACTTTCTCGAGCATATCTACGCGCGCTGGCAGCGCATCGCCGAAGCCTCGGACGAGGTGATACCGAACATCCACCCGCTGGCCCGCGATGGCCGATACCCGGCTTCCGCAGTAGGGCAGGCCGGATATCACATGGCAGACACCGCATGCCCGATCTCCGGCGAAACCTGGGAGAGCGTGCGCTGGAGCGCCTGGAGCGCGGTCGATGCGGCAGATGCGGTGCTGGCTGGGGATCGCGCCGCCTATGCGCTCTGCCGCCCACCCGGTCATCATGCCTTTGCAGACGTTGCTGGCGGCTTCTGCTTCCTCAACAACTCCGCCGTTGCGGCGCAGCGTTTTCTGTCGAACGCGTCGCGCGTCGTGATCCTCGATATCGATCTGCATCACGGCAACGGCACGCAGGGCATCTTCTATCAGCGCTCCGATGTGCTGACGGTCTCGATCCACGCGGATCCCGTGCGCTTCTACCCCTTCTTCTGGGGGCATGCGGACGAACGCGGCGAGGGGCCGGGCCTTGGCTACAACCTCAATCTGCCGCTCGAGCGCAAGTCCGGCGACGCCGATTTCCTCGCAACCCTCGACGTCGCCTTCCGCCGGATCCGCGCCTACGCGCCGGACGCGCTTGTCGTGGCACTCGGGCTCGATGCGTTCGAGGGCGATCCCTTCGGGGGCCTGTCGGTCTCGACATCAGGCTTCGCAAGGATCGGCGCGGCGATCGCCGGTTTGGGCTTGCCGACGGCCATCGTTCAGGAGGGCGGCTATCTCTGCGATGCGCTGTCCGACAATCTGACGTCTTTTCTCACGGGCTTCGGCGCGACGGCCAAGCTCTGAGGCTGCCGTTACGTCAACGAACGGACGTTGTAATCTATTGTGTCATGAAAGACGCAGAAATTATTGTTTTTGTTGTCTCTTTCTGCAAAGGCAATGGCGTTCTGAACGTGTCGCCCACTTCGGGCAACAGGCGGCTCGCCTCATCGAGGAAGCCGCGGATCAGCGGCAGATGACGGCGCTCGGCCAGGCAGATCGCGTACTCGTCGATGATTTCTCTCGCGTCGTCGATCGGCACGAACGAGAGCCTGATGTCATGGCCGAATTCGAGATCGGCAACGACGCCGCAGCCGACGCCATTGGCGATTGCTTCGCGCACGCCCTCGCGCGAGGAAATCTCGACGATCTGATGGATCGAGATGGAGTGGTCGGCGAGATTCTTCTCGAAGATCTCGCGGGTGCGCGAGCCGCGCTCGCGCATGACGAAGGAGAGACCTTCGAGTTCCTTCATGGTGACGCCGTCGCGCGATGCCAGCGGATGGGATGCCGGCACGCAGAGGCCGAGGCGCATGCTCAGAAAACGGACGCCATGGAGGCGCGGGTCGTCGGGGATCTGCGCGGTGATCGCGACATCGGCGCGATAGTCGATGATCTGGTCGATCACACGGGCGGAATTATCGACGGCTAGGGAGAATGTCAGTTTTGGTCGATCGATCTTCAACCGCGAAAGGATCGGTAGCGCCAGGATGGGGCCGTCGGCGGCAACACGCAGATGACCGCCAGTCGTGCCGGCCTCGCCGCGCAGGAAGGCGTTGGCTTCCTTCTCTGCTTGAAACAGGCGCGAGGTGATTTCGAACAGGCGCTCGCCATGGGCGCTGAGGCTGACGCCGCGCGCCTTTCGATCAAGCAGGTTCTGCCCGCATAATGCCTCCAGTTCCCGCACGTGCTGCGACAGGGTGGACTGGCTGATCGCCATGTCTCGGGCGGCCTGGGAGAAGCCGCCGGACTGGGCGACGATGTGAAACGCTTTCAATTGAGTGATCGACATTGCTTCCGGTTCTGTTGCCTGCGGGCATGGCCTGTTGGATCCGCGCGCGTATCATTGTCGCAAAAGCTGACAGGCACATGACACCGGCGGTGACCACACCGATCGGTCCACTAAGAGGTGGGCGAAACCGATGGCAGCCATCGGAAAACGCTATGGCCGCTTTACGTTTTGTTAAGCAACTGTCATCTGCGCGGTAAGGGTGGCGGATAACGGTGACGCACGGCCAAGAGCCGATCCCGTTCACCTTTAGAGAGAAAGCCGACATGACTTCCTCCCCCAATTCGCTAGCGACTCCGATCCAATCTTCGTCCGATTGGCTCCTGAATATCCCGCGTGTGCAGGCCCAGCAGGGCATTCTCGTGTCGCCGGGCGGCACCGGCAATGCTTCGTCCTACAGTCTAGTCTATGACGTCTACTTCCCATCGGCTGGCTCCAGCGGCTGGATCCCGTTCCTGCAGACGGACGTCACCAACACGTCTGATGGCGATATCTTCGGCAAGGTTGGCGGCGAGAGCTTCGGCCTCGGCATCAACAGCGACTATCGCGGCGCGGCCAAGCTCGATGCCTGGAACCGAATTGGCCTGACGATCGACAAGGACGCCAGCGGCGGCGTCTCGATGAAGAAATACATCAACGGCGAGTTCGTCGCCGAACAGAAGATGACCGGCACGCTTGCCGCCCGCTTCACCATCGACAAGGCCAAGGGCTTCCTGATCTTCGCCGACGAAGACGGCGAAACGTCTTCCGGCTATCTCAGCAACTTCCTCTTCATCGAAAAGGTTCTGACCGGTACGGAACTGTCGGCGCTCGGCAATGCCAAGCCGGAGGGCATCGTTCCGGATGCGCTGAAGACTGATGCGCTGTCGTCCAACGGCACCGAGTTCCGTTTCGGCGAAGGCTCGACCACGCCGGCCTTCGGCCAGGGTTCCTTGAGCGGCCAAGGCACCACCGTGTCGACGACGACGCCGGCAACGGCCGGCATTCCGGCCGTCGGCCAGGACACGACGCCGAACCCGGGCTCCGTCGTCAAGACCACCGCCATCAAGGACATGATGGTCACGCCGGATGCGGCCGATGTGACGATCGACCTGTCGCAGCATTTCTCCGGTGAAAACCTGACCTTCACCGTCCAGAACAGCAAGGGCGAGGTGCTGAATGCCGTCCTCACCAATGGCAACAAGCTGGTGCTGGACTTCGCAGCGCTCGGTCACTCCGACGTCCGCGTGACGGCAACCGACGCCGCCGGCCATGCGGTCAGCGATGATTTCCGCGTCCGCGTCGCCGGTGCGAATGCCTATACGATCGCCGTCTTCCCGGATACGCAGGACTACACGTCCAACGATGGCATCAAGCACTTCTTCGGCGACATGACGCAGTGGCTGCTGGACAATCGCCAGAGCCACAACATCGTCTTCATGACCCATGTCGGCGACATCACCCAGAACAACCTGTCCGGCCAGTGGGACATCGCCGAAGCTGCCCTTCGCAAGCTCGACGGCAAGATCCCCTACGCCCTGCTTCCGGGCAACCATGACCAGGCCAATGGCGGCAGTGCTGCCGACCACTCGTCGATCTATCTCGACCAGCGTTTCTCGCCGGACAAGCAGGCAGAAACCAGCCCGGGCACCTTTGGCGGCGCCTACGATCAGGAGCTGATGAGCGCCCGCAACACCTACAGCACGTTCACGGCCCCCGATGGCACCAAGTGGCTGTCGGTCTCGCTCGAGTTCGGTCCGCGCGACGACGTGATCCGTTGGGCAGGCGACGTCATCGAGGCCCATCCCGATTATCGCGTCATGCTCGCCACCCACTCGCTGACGAGCTATGCCGGCCGCCAGGACAATCTGGCCCTGCCGCTCTACGACGAAGGTGCAGGCTACGACTACGGCATGCGCACCGACCAGCGCGGCGCCAACGACGGCGAATATGTTTCGCGCGAACTGCTCGCCCGCTATCCGAACATCGTCATGACCTTCTCCGGTCACATCTTCGGGGATGGCGCTGAAACCGACATCACCTACAATCAGTACGGCGAGCCGGTCTTCCAGTTCCTGGTCAACTACCAGAATGGTGTGTCGCGCGAGATCACCGGCAACGGCAACGAAGCGAAAGGCAACAATGGCGGCAACGGCGCCATCCGCCTGATCACCATCGATCCCGACAACAACCGCATTTCCACCGAGACCTACTTCACCGGGTTCGACGACTACCTAGACGGCTTCCGCACCAAGCCGGAACTCGATCGCGACGGCCTGACCGGCTACTATCGTGGCCACCAGGAAGTGTTCGAGAACATTGACGTCAGCGGCGGCAATGCACGCGCCATGGCTGAAGCCGGTGACGACATCATCGCTGACGCTTCTGCGGGTGCCTCGTCCGCCAATGTCGCGCTTTCCGGTGCCAAGTCGCTGCTGCCGGCAAGCGTCAAGAGCTGGGTCTGGACCAACGAGAACGGCGACGTGGTGGCTGAAGGCAAGGACGCTAAGGCCGAGCTCGAGCTTGGCAAGCACAAGCTGACGCTGACCACCACCGATTTCAACGGCATCAAGACCAGCGACACCGTTGACGTAATTGTCCGTGGCGATCGCACTCTGTTGGTCGAAACCTTCAACGACGGCAATGCCAACGGCTGGGCAACCGATATCGGTGCGGCCAACGGCAATACCGGAAACTTCCTGTTGAAGGGAACGGTCTTCTCGCGTCCGACCGGAGCAGCCGGCCTTGCAGCACCTGAGGCCGCGCTCTTCGACCAAAGCGATGCCGCCCGCAACAAGCTGGTCTTCGTCGGTGAGGGCTCGTCTACCTGGACGGACTACGTCTTCGAAGCGTCGTTGACCCAGCTCGACAACGACGCGATCGGCGTTCTCTTCTACTACAAGGACGCCAACAATCACTACCGCTTCACGCTCGATGGCGAGACCAACCGTCGCCAACTGGTCAAGGTGGCCAACGGCGTCGAGACCATATTGGCATCGGTGAACGAAGGTTCGCCCTACAATATGGAAATCCCGTTGACCGTGGCTGTCACCGGCGGCGCGATCAACATCTTCCTCGGCGACAAGAATGTCTTTGCCGGACCGGTCACTGACGCCAATGCGCCGCTTAGCGGCGGTACCGTCGGCCTTTATTCAAGCGGCCAGCGCGCTTCTGTCTTCGATGATATCGTCGTCACCAAGGCGGACACAACGGCAAAGGCCGGCATCGACCAGCGGACCTACGACATCGACGGCGACGGCAAGGCTTCCGTCAAGCTCGACGCCTCCGGCTCGTTTGGTCCGAAGCAGTTGCTCGACTACGTCTGGACGGACCTCGCCGGCAACGTCATTGCCAATGACAAGACCGCCAACGTCAATCTCGACACCGGCGTCAACAAACTGCTGCTCAAGGTGACGGCTGTGGACGGTTCGGTCTCGACCGATCGTGTCGATATCACCGTTGTCGACCGCACCAAGATACTCGTTGCCGAAGACTTCTCGTCACCGCAGTCCCTGTCGCGCTTCAACATCGTCGATGAGGGCGAGCTTGGCGGCATCGGACCTGATGGAAAGGCATCCGAATGGCTGCTTGCCGACGGAAAGCTGGTGCAGACGACGGGGCTTGCTAGCCGCGAATTGACTTGGAGCGGGGCAACTGCCGCGGATCTGTGGAAGCGTGGTTGGAGCCCGCTTGGCGACGGCGTCAACGTCCTTCGTCTCGGCACCTATGCCTTGTTCAAGGATCCGGTAGCACTTGCCTGGACCGACTATGCGGTTGAGGCAACGATCCAGACGCCTGACAAGGACGGCCTCGGCTTCCTGTTCCGCTACAAGGACAACAAGAACTATTACAAGCTCGAACTCGATGCCGATGGCATCCTCGACCGCAGCCCCGGCAATGGCGCCGGCAGCATCTTCAACCTCGTGCGCATGAAGAACGGGGTCGAGGAAATTCTTGCCCAGGTTCCCGGCAAGTACGAGCCGGGTCAGGCAATGAAGCTGCGCGTCGAAGTCGTCGGCGACAAGATCACCGCCTTCCTCAACGATGAGGCCCTCTTTGCCTATCCGGTCGGCGACCGTGGTCTCGACGCCGGTACCTTCGGCCTCTATTCCTGGGGCAATGCCGGATTATCCTTCGACGATCTCACGGTTGTCGATCTGAAATCGGGCCTTGAAGGCGGCCAGGTGATCAACGGCACCAATACCCGTGACATGCTGGTCGGCGGTGAAGCCGGCGAGACGATTTACGGTCTTGGTGGCAACGACACCCTCATTGGCAACGGCGGCGACGATCGCGTCGATGGCGGCGACGGCGACGATACGCTGATGGGTGGTGCCGGACGTGACGGGCTTGTCGGCGGCAAGGGCAACGATGTGCTGATGGGCGGCGAGGGTGCCGACATTATTGCCGGCGGTCTCGGCGACGACCTGATCGAAGGTGGTGCCGGCAACGACGTGCTGATCGGCGGTGACGGTTCTGATACTTACGTCTACGGACGTGGCGAAGGCTCCGACGAAATCGTCGAAACGGCCGCTGCATCTGCTGATAGCGACGTTCTCGTCCTGCACGACATCGCCCGCGGCGAAGCCGTCCTGCATAAATACGGTGAAGCCGTCGAGGTCGAATTCACCAATGGCGAAAAACTGACCCTCAACGGCCAACTGGCAGGCGGCGGTGTCGAACTCGTTACCTTCGCCGATGGCACGGTCATGAACCGCGCGTCGATCGCCAACAGCCTCGTCAACCGTGGTCCGGTTGCCGCCAGCGACACGCTTGCCCCGATCGATGAGGATGCGCCATCCTTCGTCATCCCGTTTGCGAGCCTGCTCGCCAACGACAGCGATGCCGATCTCGATCAGTTGAAGGTGACTGGCGTCACTTCGGTCGTCGGTGGTACCGCCACCGTCGAGGAGGGTGGCATTCGCTTCACGCCTGCCGCGAACTTCAATGGCGAAGCCTCCTTCCACTATCAGATCTCCGACGGTCGCGGCGGCTCGAGCGAAGCCGGCGCCACCTTCGTCGTCAAGCCGGTCAACGACGCGCCTGTTGCATCGTCGCTGACCATTGAGACGAACGAGGATACGTCGATCAGCGGCACGATCACGGCAACCGATATCGATGGCGATACGCTGAGCTATGCCGTCAAGACGGGCGCTGGGGCCGCCAATGGCAGCGTCGCACTCGATGGCAGAACCGGCGCCTGGACCTACGATCCGAATGCCAATGTCAACGCATCGGACAGCTTCATCGTCGTTGTGTCCGACGGCAAGGGTGGCAGCAGCGAGAGCACCGTCAGTGTGACGATCAAGCCGGTCAATGATGCACCGGTGGCTGTTGCCGATACCGGCGGCGTTGCCGAGAACGAGACCGCCACCTTCGACCTCGTTGCCAACGATACCGATATCGAAGGCGACCGGCTGACGCTCGTCGGTTTTGCGGTCACGGCGGTGACCGGTCTGACACTGACGAATGCTCAGGCTGCTACAGCCTTCTCGATCGTCGATGGCAAGCTCGTCGCCGATCCGTCTTCTGCCTTTATGGCTCTGGAAGACGAGCAGAACGCCATGGTCACCGTCACCTACACCGTGCGTGACGCCCAGGGTGGGGAATCGACCGGCACCGCCTCGATCAAGATCGACGGCTACACCGAGTACAACGTCGTCGAAGGCACCGACGGCAACGACACGCTGGTTGCCACTGACCGCAAGGACATGATCGAGGCCGGCAACGGCAACGACACGGTGCTGGCGGGCGATGGCAACGACATGGTCGATGCCGGGGCAGGCAATGACCGCGTTGTCGCCGGAGACGGCAACGATGTGGTCGAGGGTGGTGCTGGCAACGACGTGCTTATGGGCGGCGCTGGCAATGACGCGCTGAGCGGCAGTGCCGGCAATGACCAGCTCAACGGTGGTACCGGCAATGACACGCTGAACGGCGGCACGGGCAATGACGTGCTGACCGGCGGTGCGGGTGCCGACACCTTCGTCTTCGCCTCCGGCGACGGTCGCGACGTGGTCCTGGACTTCCAGGCGGGTGCACAGGGCGACGACGTGGTCGTGCTTTCGAAGGACATGCTCGCCGACTACCAGGCGCTCCTGTCCTCCGGTGCCTTCACCGATGGTGACGCCGGTGCACAGATCGCGTTCGACGATGGGTCGTCCATCACCTTCAACGGTGTGAAAACGGAAAACTTCGTCATCGACGACTTCCGCTTCGCCTAACCAAAGCGAGGGGCGCACTATTCGGTGCGCCCCTTTTTCGCGCGGCGTAGGCTTCAATCACTTCAGGCATGTCATCGCCTTGTGTTGCCTGCCTGCTACCGCCGCGATCTCAACGGATCAGGGACCATGCGCGACAGTTCTTCCAACAGAAATTCCAGCCAGTTCAAGGGTGTGTTTGCGGGCTGTGCGAGTGCCTTCGTCGGCATTGGCCTGATGAGTGCCGTCGTCAACGTGCTCTACCTCACCGGATCGCTCTTCATGATGGAGGTCTACGACCGGGTGCTTCCGAGCAGAAGCCTGCCGACGCTTGTTGCGCTTCTCGCCATCGTTGTCGTGCTATACGCGTTTCAGGGCCTGTTCGACGCGCTGCGTGGCCGATTATTGGTGCGCATAGCCGATCGGCTCGACCAGGCGCTTTCACCAAGGATCTACGATGCGATCGTCGGTCTGCAGTTGCAGGTGCCGATCAGCAGTCGCTACGCCCAGCCGTTGCGCGATCTCGATACCATCAGGGCCTTTCTCTCGGGCAGCGGGCCGACCGCGCTCTTCGATCTCCCCTGGCTTCCGTTCTATATCGCCATCTGCTTTGCCTTCCATTTCTGGCTGGGTGTCACGGCACTCGCAGGCGCTGTCATTCTGGCGGCGATTACCCTGTTGACGGAACTCGTTTCGCAGCGGCCGGTCGAGGAGGCTGCGCGCCATTCTTCCAAGCGCAATCGCATGGCCGAGAGCGGCCGCCGCAATGCCGATGTGATCACGGTGATGGGCATGGGCCCGCATCTGAGGCGCCGCTGGCAGGATGAGAACCGCGCGTTTACGCGTGAGCAGCGCCGCGCAAGCGATGTTTCCTCGGGGTTCGGCGTGTTGAGCAAGGTGCTGCGCATGATGCTGCAGTCCGGCATCCTTGCGGTCGGCGCCTGGCTCGTGATTAACGAGCAGGCAACGCCCGGCATTATCATCGCTGGCTCGATCCTGTCCGCCCGGGCACTGGCGCCGGTCGATCTGGCGATCGCCAACTGGAAGGGCTTCATCGGTGCCCGCCAAAGCCGCCGACGCCTGCAAAAGACGCTGGCGCTTTTGCCCGATGCGCCTGATCGCATGGATTTGCCGGCACCGAGCCGTGCACTGTCTGTCGAACGCGTCAGCGCTCTTCCGCCGGAAACGACAGACGTCGTCTTGCAGGATGTCACCTTCACACTGGAGGCTGGCGCGGGGCTCGGCGTCATCGGTGCGAGCGGCTCAGGCAAGAGCTCGCTTGCACGTCTGCTCGTGGGCATCTGGCACCCGGCGCGCGGCGCGATCCGGCTCGATGGCGCCACGCCGGACCAATGGCCGGCCGCAGCGCTTGCCCGCCATATCGGCTACATGCCGCAATCGATCGAGTTGCTCGACGGCACCATCGCCGAGAACATTGCCTCCTTCGACCCCGACGCTGGGTCCGACGACATCATCGCCGCTGCCCGCGCAGCAAGGGTTCACGATCTGATCGTCAGCCTGCCGGAAGGCTATTCCACCGAAGTCGGGGAAAATGGCCGGCCGCTTTCCGCCGGCCAGAAGCAACGCATCGCGCTTGCAAGGGCCCTTTACCGGGATCCCTTCGTCGTCATCCTCGACGAGCCGAATTCAAACCTCGATTCCGAAGGAGAGGAAGCTCTGACGTCGGCGATCCTCGGGATCCGTGAACGCGGCGGCATCGTCATCGTCATTGCCCACCGCCCCAGCGCGCTGCTTGCGGTCGACAAGGTGCTGATGATTGCCGCGGGCCGCCAGCAGGCTTTCGGCCCGAAGGACGAAGTTCTCTCGAAGGTTCTAAGGCAGACAACCGCCAATCCGGGTGCGCTCAAGGTGGTGCAATCAGCAGAAGCAGCAAAGGCATGAACATGGATGATTGGCAGACACTCAGACGTTCGATCCGCACCCACCTGATCGTCGGCGTGCTCGGATTTGCGACGCTGGTCGGGCTCTTCGGCGGTTGGGCGATCAGTACGGAAATCGTCGGGGCGGTGATCGCTCAAGGATCCGTGGTTGTCGAAAGCAGCCTGAAGAAGGTGCAGCACCCCGTGGGTGGCGTCGTCAGCGAACTCATGGTGCGCGACGGCGACCACGTGAAGGCGGGGGATGTCGTCATGCGCATCGACGCGACGATGACGAAGGCCAATCTGGCGATCATTCTCAAGAGCCTGGACCAGTTCGCCGCCCGCAAGGCGCGGTTGGAGAGCGAACGCGATCGTACGGAACGTGTCGTTTTCCCGGAGACATTGCTGTCGCGCGCCGAGGATCCTGATGTGGCTGCAATGATGCATGCCGAGCAACGCCTTTACGAAAGCCGCAGGGATGTGCGCGAGAGCAAGAAGCGGCAACTGGAGCGGCGTGTGCAGCAGCTGAACGACGAGATCCGCGGCATGGATGCCGAGCGCACCGCCAGTAGCCGCGAGCGGATCCTGATCAAGGAGGAGCTTGGCCGCTACACCTTCCTGCATGACAAGGGGCTGATGGAAAAGAGCCGCCTCAGCGCACTCGAGCGCCAGGCAACCGACATCGATGGCGAGATGGGCAGGCTGCTGGCAGGCGTCGCCGGCGTGCACGAGAAGATCGCCGAGACATCGCTGCAGATCATCCAGGTCGACGAGCAATGGGCCGAGGAGGTCGGAACCGACCTGCGCGAAATGGATGCCCGCATCGGCGAATATGTCGAGCGCAAGGTGGCGGCCGAAGACCAGCTGAAGCGGGTCGATATCGTCGCGCCGCAGAACGGCATCGTGCACCAGCTCGCCGTCCATACGGTCGGTGGTGTGGTCGCTCCGGGCGAGCCGATCATGATGATCGTGCCGGATATCGACAAACTCGTCGTGGAGGCCAAGGTCGCGCCGCAGGACATCGACCAGATCTATTCCGGACAGAAGGCGATCCTGCGTTTCTCCGCCTTCAGCCAGAAGACGACGCCGGAAATTGTCGGGGCCGTCGAGCGGGTGTCCGCCGATGTGTCGGTCGACCAGCGGACGGGTGCGAGCTTCTACGTCGCGCGCATCGCGATCACGCCGGCAGAGATCCAACGGCTTGGCAATGTCTCGCTGATGCCAGGCATGCCGGTGGAGACGTTCATTACCACCGGGGAACGAAGCGTTGCTTCATATTTCATCAAGCCGCTGATGGACCAGGTCAGCCGAGCCTTCCGCGAGAGCTGAGCCAACCGTCGATTCGCGGTCCGCCGGCCGTTGCTAACGAAAAGCAGTCCGTTCCATCCGGTCATCCGACTGCGACGGGGCGGGCTGTTTTGGTGTTCTGGACGCAATGAAGCAGCAAGAACCCGCAGATTTCTGCCTGCATGCGGCCTGCTAAGATCATGCTGCCGCCGGCTCATTGTGTCTCCCTCAACAGCAATCCACCTTGAAAAGTGGGCTGTTGCCCAGTTTATCACGTCACGATTGCAAGTAGCCGCCGCTTCAAAGTCGCTGAATTCGCACGGTTTTTCTCCGTAAAACCGGAATCGCTAATTTTGCCAACATAATTGTCGACAAAATAGTTGACATTAGCGCCAACAACTTCAAATCTAGCGCTGTCAGCCATCCAGTGATCGAGGGATCGCGGACCGACCGGGTCGGCACGGCACGGCGACGAATGGGAAAAACAGAGGGAACCACATGAAACTGAGAAAGCATCTCCTTGCGGGGTTGGCATTCGCCTTTCTCGCCTCGACGGCACAGGCCGAAACGCTGCGCTGGGGCAGCCCGCGGGATATCTTCTCGCTCGACCCGTATTCCTACGGCAGCACGTCGAACCTCGCCTTCCTCAATCACGTCTATGAGGGACTGACGCGCTACACGCCAGATTTCGTCGTTGAGCCGGCACTCGCCACCAAGTGGGAGTTGGTCTCCGAAAAGGTTTGGCGTTTCCACCTGCGCAAGGGTGTGAAGTTCCAGAACGGCGCGGATTTCAACGCCGACGACGTAATGGCCTCGATGGCTCGCGTCAGCCACCCGACGTCGCCGCTGCGTGGCAACATTCCGGCCTATGTCTCCACCACGAAGGTGGACGACTACACGGTCGATATCGAGGTGAATTCGCCAAGCCCGCTGTTCCTGAACGACATGACCAACATCTTCATGTTCGACAAGGACTGGCTGATCGAGAACAACTCCGAATTGCCGACCGATGTCGGCGGCAAGGTCGAGGGTTACACCACCTATCACACCAACGGCACCGGGCCGTTCATCGTTGAGTCGCGCGTGCCTGACAGCAAGACCGTGCTCGTCAAGAATAACGGCTGGTGGGATACCCCGAAGCACAATCTCGACCGCATCGAATTCACCCCGATCACGTCGGCTGCTACTCGCGTCGCGGCCCTCCTGTCGGGCGAGATCGACCTGACCGACGGTGCGCCCGTGCAGGATCTCGACCGGCTGAAGAGCGATCCGAACATCAAGGTCGTCGAGCGCTCCGACCTGCGCACGATCCACCTGGTCTTCAACCGCAAGGACAAGCTCAACGACGGCCGCGAAAACTTCTTCAATGACATCAAGGTCCGCCAGGCGATCGATCATGCGATCGACCGTCAGCTGATCTTCAAGCGCGTCATGCGCGGCAAGTCGCATGTGGCCGGTACCATGGTTGCGCCTGAGATCCCGGGCTACAGCGCCGAACTGGATGTGCCGACCACCTATGATCCGGAACTGTCTAAGAAGCTCCTGGAAGAAGCAGGCGCCGTCGGCACCGAGTTCACGCTTGTCTGCATGAACGACGAAAGCGTCAACGAAGAAGACGTCTGCAGTGCGCTCGTGTCGATGCTGTCGCGTGTCGGGCTCAAGCCGACGCTCGACATTGGTCCGCGCGCCGTGCAGGCGCCGAAGCGCGCCGGCGGCAAGTCCGATGCCTTTATGATCGGCTGGGCCAACGAGCCGACGCTCGATGCCTACTCGATCCTGATCCAGGTGCTTTCGACCCGCGAAGGTGCTGCCGGCGTCGCCAACTATGGCGGCTGGTCCTATCCCGAACTCGACGCCATGGTGAAGAAGGCCGCCGTCGAAATGGATCGCGACAAGCGATTGGCGATCGAGACCGAAGCGCTGAAGTTTGCCAAGGATCAGGTCATCATGATCCCCTTGCATCAGCAGCCGATGGCATGGGCGATGTCGAAGGAAGTGACCGACGTCACCATCCGCGCCGACAACAAGCCGCGCCACTGGCTGACCCGTATCGGCGATTGAGTCCACATTGCCCCGGCAGAGCCTGCTCTGTCGGGGTTTCTCATTGAGCGGGAAACCCAATGATTGTCTTTCTGATCAAGCGGCTGGCTAATGCCGTGATGGTCATGCTCGCCGTCGCGCTGATGGCCTTCATGATCTTTCGTTTCGCCGGCGACCCGGTCGAACTGATGGCCAACGAACAGATGTCGCAGGCCGATCGGCTCGAACTGCGCGAAAAGCTCGGCCTGAATGATCCGTTCCTGACCCAGTATGTGCGCTTCGTCGTCAACGCGGCCCAGGGCGATTTCGGCATCAGCTACCGAAACGGTCAGGACGTGATGACGCTGATCGCCGAACGGTTCCCGGCGACCATCGAACTGGCTCTGGTCGCCACGGTCCTGTCGCTGCTGGTCGGCATTCCGCTCGGCGTGCTGACGGCGATCCATCGAGGCCGCTGGTATTCTGAAGGCTTGCAATTCGTCAGCATTATCGGCGTTTCCCTGCCGAGCTTTGTCGTTGGCATCCTGCTGATCCTTGTCTTTGCCGTTTCGCTCGGCGTAGTGCCGGCCTTCGGCCGCGGCGACGTCGTCCAGATCGGCTGGTGGAGCACGGGCCTCTTGACCGCATCCGGGCGTGCGTCCCTGCTTCTGCCGTCCTTTGCGCTTGCCCTCTACCAGATCACGCTCGTCATGCGGCTCGTGCGCGCCGAGATGATGGAAGTGCTGCGTTCTGATTTCGTGAAGTTTGCCCGTGCCCGCGGCGTGCCGCGGTGGCGCATCAATTTCCGCCATGCGCTTCGCAACTGTCTGATGCCTGTTGTCACCATGACTGCGATGAACGTCGGCTCGCTGATCGCCTTCGCGCTGATCACTGAAACCGTGTTCCAGTGGCCGGGAATGGGCATGCTGTTCATTCAGGCGGTGACCTTCCTCGATATCCCGGTGATGGCAGGCTACCTGTGCATCGTCTCCTTCATCTTCGTCACGCTGAACACGCTTGTCGATATCGCCTATGCGGTCATCGATCCCCGTCTTCGCGATGCCACACGCTGAGGCCGCCCCATGACTGACCAGGCTCAGGAAACAACCTCGACAGCCAAGATCGGCCGGCTCGCGCGCTGGCGTCAGAGCGATCTCTGGTGGTCCTTCACCCGCAGTCCGTCGGCAATCGCCGGCGCGCTGATCCTGCTCGTGCTCATCGCCGCGGCTTTTGCCGCGCCGTTGATCGCGCCGCAGAACCCGTTCGATCCGGCGCAGCTCGATCTCTGGAACTCGGAGCTGCCGCCGATCTGGCAGGCTGATGGCCAATGGCCCTTCATTCTCGGCACTGACACCCAGGGCCGCGACATGCTTTCGGCTATTCTCTACGGCTCTCGCATTTCGATCCTGATCGGGGTCTGCTCGGTGATCCTGTCGCTGACGGTCGGCCTCAGCCTCGGTCTCATTGCCGGCTATTTCGGCGGCGTTGTCGACAACATCCTGATGCGCATCGGCGATGTTCTGCTCTCGATCCCGACGATCCTGATCGCCATTCTCGTTAGTGCCGTTGCCCGCCAGATGCTGCCGCCGGAGCTGCGCGACGTCGGATCGGCAGCTGTTCTCGTGCTGGCAATCACGCTCAGCGCCTGGGTTCAATATGCCCGAACCGTCCGCGCTCAGACGATCGTCGAGCGCGGAAAGGAATATGTCCAGGCAGCCCGCCTCCTGAAGACGCCGGCGCGGCGGATCATGCTCAACCATATCCTGCCCAACACGCTGACGCCGATCATGGTTGCAGCCACGCTGAACTTCGGCATGGCGATCCTCACGGAAGCGACGCTCTCTTTCCTCGGCATCGGCATGCCGCCGAGCCAGCCCAGCCTCGGAACGCTCATCCGACTTGGCAACCAGTTCCTGTTCTCCGGTGTCTGGTGGGTCGTCCTCTTCCCGGTGCTGCAGCTTTGCCTACTTGTCGTCTCGGTCAACCTTCTTGGTGACTGGCTGCGCGACGCACTCAATCCGAAACTGAGGTGAATGATGTCCAACCTTTTGATCCGTAACGTCCGTCCCCACGGCGGGGCGCCGACGGATATCCTGATCCGCAACGGCAAGATCGAAGCGATCGGCCAGAACCTTCAGGCCGATGGCTTGGCGATCGAGGATGGCCGTGGCCACATCGCCATTCCCGGCCTGGTCGAAGCCCATACCCATCTCGACAAGTCGGTCTGGGGCATGCCCTGGCATGAAAACGCCAAGGTCGCAACGTTACGCGGACGCATCGATTTCGAACGCGAGAAGCGGCTTGAGATCGGCATCGATCCGCATCGCCAGTCCATGCGCCAGGCGATCCTGCTGGCGGCGAACGGCGCCAGCCATATCCGCAGCCATGTCGATATCGACACAACCCATGGCCTGCGCCTGATGGAAGGCATCATCGAAACGCGCGAGGCGCTCGACGGCATCATCGACATTGAGATTGTCGCCTTTCCGCAGTCGGGCCTGGTGACCCGCCCGGGCACGGTTGAACTTCTCGACCAGGCTCTGAACAATGGCGCGGAAGTCCTTGGCGGAATTGACCCTTGTGGCATCGACCATGACCCGAAGGGGCATCTCGATGCCGTCTTCGGCCTTGCGGAAAAACATGGCAAGCCGATCGATATTCATCTGCATGAAGCCGGTGAACTCGGCGCTTTCAGCATGGAAATGACGTTCGAACGCATTCGCGCGCTTGGCATGCAGGGAAAGGTTGCGATCAGCCACGCCTTTGCGCTGGGCGCTCCGGATTACCTGCGGGTCGCCGGCCTGCTCGAGCAGATCGCCGAGCTCGATGTGCGCATCGTCACGACGGGCTCGCCGTCCTCGACGGTTCCGTCGCTTCTGCGCCTCAAGGAGGCTGGCGTGAAGGTGGCCGCCGGTTGCGATGGCATTCGCGACACCTGGGGCCCCTGGGGCCAGCCGGATATGATGGACCGCGTTCGCATCCTCGGCATGAAGAACGGCCTGCGCCGCGACGTCGACCTGGAGCATGCGCTTCATGTCTGCTCGACCGGCGGTGCTGACGTCATGGACATTGCCGGCTACGGCCTCGAAGTCGGCTGCAATGCCGATTTTACCCTGCTCGTCGGCGAAACGCTTGCCCATGCAGTCGTCGAAGTCGCACCACGTCCGGTGGTCGTCAAGCGCGGCCGTGTCGTTGCCCGTAACGGTGTCGCGGAGGTAGCCATCCCATGATCGACCTCAAGGATTTGAAACTCGGCGCGCGCGCCGAAGGCCGTACGTTGCTGACGGCGCAATGGGTTCTCGGCCACCGCGACGGCAGTCACCGCCTCATCCCGAACGGCGACGTGGTCATCGAAGGCGGCAGCCTGCTTTATGTCGGGCCGCACTTCGAGGGCGAGGTCGCACGTAGCGTGGATTTCGGCGCGGCGATGATCAGCCCCGGCCTGATCGATCTCGATGCCCTCTCGGATCTCGACACGACGATCCTTTCCATCGACCATCAGCCAGGCTGGGCCAAGGGCCGGGTCTGGCCGCGCTCCTACGTCGAGCGCGGGCCTTATGAAATGTATACGCAGGAGGAACTGGCATTTCAGAAACGCTTCTCCTTCGCTCAGCTTTTGCTCAACGGCATCACCACCGCGGCACCGATCGCGTCGCTGTTCTATCGGGAGTGGGGCGAAACGGTCGAGGAGTTTGCAGCCGCCTCGGATGCCGCCGGCGATCTCGGCCTGCGCGTCTATCTGAGCCCAGCCTACCGATCGGGCGGCATGGTTCTGGAAGCGCCGGGACAGCTCGAGGCAGTCTTCGACGAGGCGAGGGGCCTTCAGGGTCTCAACGACGCCATCGGTTTCATCCGTGAGCATGATGGCCGTCATGGCGGTCTGGTTCATGGACTTCTGGCCCCTGATCGCGTCGAGACCTGCACCGAGGCGCTGCTGAGGAGAACGGCGGATGCCGCGCGCGATCTCGATTGCTCGATCCGGCTGCACGCCGCACAGGGCACGATGGAGGTCGATACGGTCCGTCGTCTTCACGGCAAGACGGCGCCGGAGTGGATGGCGAGCCTCGGCTTCCTGAGTTCGCGGTTGATCGCCCCGCATGCCACGCAGGCAACGGCCAACGATCTCAAGCTCTATGCCGACAACGGCGTCAGCATCGTCCATTGCCCAATGGTCTCGGCACGCGGCGGCAGCACGCTCAACTCCTTCCGCTCGGTCAAGGAGCGCGGCATCAACATCGCCATGGGTACGGACACGACGCCGCCCGACATGCTGATGAACCTTCTGGTCGGCCTCATCACCTGCCGCGTCGTCGAGGGCGACACCGCAGCCGTCAGCTGCGCCGATCTCTTCGACGCCGCCACTTTGGGTGGAGCAAAGGCATTGGGACGCAGCGATCTCGGGCGGCTCGAGCCAGGCGCCCGGGCTGACATCGCGGTCTTCGACCTGATGGATCACCACATGGCACCGGCGATCGACCCGATCACGACGCTGGTTGTCGGTGGCTCCGGGCGTGTCACCAAGACGGTCTTTGTCGATGGCCGCCTCTCCATGCACGAAGGCAAGGTCGCCGGCATCGACATGGATGCGGCACGCCGGCAGGCACAAAAGCAGTTTGACGGGCTGATCGCCAAATACCCCGAACGCAGCTGGGCGCATCCACCCGTCAGCGAAATCTTCCCACCCAGCTATCCCATGGAGGACCTGCGGCATGAGTGAGCTCGTAACTTCGCCGGTTCTCGACGTGCGCGGACTTTGCGTCGAGTTTCCCGGACGGCACGGCACCGTGGCGGCATTGTCCGACGTCTCGCTCAGCATACGGCCGGGCGAGATCCTGGGTGTGGTCGGCGAATCCGGCGCCGGCAAGTCGATGACCGGCCTTGCCGTCCAGGGTCTGCTCGAACCGCCGGGACGGATATCCGGCGGTGAGGTCTGGCTTTCGGGTCGCCGCATCGACCAGCTTTCCGACAGGGAAATGCAGGGCGTGCGCGGCCGACAGATCGGCGCGATCTTCCAGGATCCGCTGACATCGCTCAACCCGCTCTTTACCGTCGGCGCGCAACTGGTCGAGACGATCCGCCTTCACCTGAAGCTATCGAAGCAGGGTGCCAAGGAACGGGCTATCCACCTCCTGAAGGAAGTGGGTATTCCAGCACCTGAGGCACGTTTCGATCACTATCCGCACCAGTTCTCGGGCGGCATGCGGCAGCGTGTGGTCATTGCGCTTGCGCTTGCGGCGGAGCCGAAGCTGATCATCGCCGACGAACCGACGACGGCGCTGGATGTTTCGATCCAGGCGCAGATCACCTCTCTGCTGCGTCGTCTCTGCGACGACCACGGCACATCCGTGATGCTGGTGACGCACGATATGGGCGTGATTGCCGAGACAGCCGATCGGGTCGCTGTGATGTATGCCGGTCGTCTGGTCGAGATCGGGCCCGTGGAAGAAGTGCTGCGCAATGCGCGCCATCCCTATACGCGCGGGCTGATGGGTTCGATCCCGGCACTTGGGCGCCGTGTCGAGCGGCTGAACCAGATCGACGGCTCGATGCCACGCCTGAACGCCATCCCGCGTGGATGCGCCTTCAATCCGCGTTGTCCCGAGGCAGGACCGCGTTGCCGTGAAGATCGCCCGGAGCCGACCCCGGTCGGCCTGGGCGTCAGTGCTTGCTGGCTCAATGCAGGAGGAGTTCTATGAGTGACGCCCTGACCGTCAATGATCTGACGTGCAATTTCGATGTGTCGGCCCCCTGGCTGAACCGGGTCCTGGAGCGCAAGCCGCGCCAGTTCGTGCGCGCGGTGGACGACATCAGCTTTTCCGTGCCGATGGGCGGCTGCCTTAGTCTCGTGGGAGAATCCGGCTGCGGCAAGTCGACCGTCGCCCGGCTTGTCACCGGCCTCTATCGCGCCACGGAGGGTGAGGTTCGTTTTGCGCCGGGTCGCTCCGGCGAGCCCCTTTCCGCCCAGATGATCTTTCAGGATCCTTTCGCCAGCCTCAATCCGCGCTGGCGGGTGAAAAACATCATCGCCGAGCCGCTGCGCGAGCTGAAGCTGCGCAATTCGGAAGCAGAGGTGATGGAGCGCGTCGGCGAATTGCTGCGCATCGTCGGACTTGCGCCTTCTGATGGTTCGAAGTTTCCGCACGAGTTTTCCGGCGGCCAGCGACAGCGCATTTCGATTGCGCGTGCGCTTGCCGGTGAGCCGGAATTCCTTGTCTGCGACGAACCGACCTCGGCACTCGACGTATCGGTACAGGCGCAGATCCTCAATCTGATGCGCAAACTGCAGGATGAGATGGGGCTCACCTATCTCTTCATCAGCCACGACATGAGCGTCGTCCGCCATATGTCGGACCGGATTGCAGTGATGTATCTCGGCCGCATCGTCGAGGAGGCGGACACGGAAACGCTTTTCGCCAATCCGCGCCATCCCTATACGCGGCTGCTGCTGGAAACGATCCCCGATATCGCCGAACCGAAGCGCCAGCGCAGCATCACGGCCAGTGAAGTGCCGAGCCCGCTCAATCCGCCGTCGGGCTGCACCTTTCACCCGCGTTGTCCGCTGGCTGATGCCCGCTGCAAGAGCGAACGTCCGGCAATGAGAAGCTTTGCCGATGGTTCCCGCGCGGCATGCCACCGCGTCGAGGAAGCTGTCGCGTCAATGGCAAAGCCGACGCAGGCAGCCTAGCCCAAGCGTCATCACAGAATGAAAAGCTCCGGAGGTAGTTGCCTCCGGAGCTTTTTGTTTTCAGTCGGTTGCAGCTGTTTGCTAAGCTACCGTATCCACAAGGTGGGTGACGGCCGCAGACTTAACCCGCGGATAGTCATAGGCGCCCACCTTGGAGGTGGCATAACCCGCGCCAACCAGTGCTTCGGCGAGCTTGATTGCAGCGGTCACGCCGTCAATCACCGGCATGCCCGTTCTAAGCTTAAGCCGGTCGCACAGTTCCGACATTCCCGCACAGCCGAGAATGATCGCCTCAGCGCCATCCTCATGCTTGGCGCGCAGGATTTCCTGTACGAGCATTTCCTCCGTGTGGGCGAGGTCTTCCTCCAGCGCCAGCACCGGCATGTCGACAGAGCGCACCTTGCGACAGCGGTGGCCCGCACCATAGGCGTCGACCAGGTCCTCGATGATCGGCACAGAGCGAGGCAATGTCGTGATGATGGAGAAGCGCGTGGCGATGTTCATCGCCACCTGGATGGCGGCCTGGCAGATGCCGATGACCGGTCCGCGGGCGATCTCACGTGCAGCGCCAAGGCCGGGGTCGTCGAAGCAGGCAATGACATAGGCATCGACCCCGCGCTCCTCTCCGGCGCGGATTTCGGCAAGCATCGCCGGCACCGCCATGGCTTCGTCCGCATGGCCCTCGATGCTGGCGGGACTTGTGGTCGGGTTGACGGACTCGACCAGCGTCGGGGCGGCTGCAACCCGCTCGGCGCTGCGGTGCGCCTGTTCGGTCATCGAGGCAGTGGAGTTCGGGTTGACGAGAAGGATGCGCATGGATCAGTTCATTTTCGTTTTGAGGGCGGCAAAGGACGCGATGTCGGGTGTCCGCATCTCGAACTGACGATCGGAGGTGATGTAGTTGTTTGGCAGTTCGGTGAAGTCAAAGTCCATCAATGAGCTCTCAGGTCAGCGCGGTCGGTTGTCACACCGGTCGATGGCCGTCGTTTAAGTGGTTGCCACAGCATATCAAGTTACGGTACACAATATTGTCTACAATTTTGTAGTCAATATCAAACTGCAGTGAGTGGAATTGACTTTGAACGCTGGCCGACGAGAGTATGCGAACGGCTATGGGAGATTTCATGTACAATGCGGACGAGACCGCCGGAGCGCCGACGGCTATCATTTGTGAGAAGATCTGGCTTGCCATTGCGGAGCGGCGCCTGCGCCCAGGCACCCGCCTCAAGGAAGAGCAGCTTGCCGAGATTTTCTCCGTCAGTCGCGCCCGTATCCGCCAGGCGCTGACCGCGCTCGAACGGGATGGGCTGGTTACGATCATGCCGAACCGGGGCGCCTTCGTATCCGAGCCGTCGGTGGATGAGGCGCGCGACGTCTTCGTGACGAGAAGGGCGATCGAGCAGCGGGTGGTCGAGCGCTTGTGCGAGCGGGCGACGGTGGAAGACATCGAGCGTATGCGCTCCCATATCGACGAGGAACGGGTTGCGGGTAGGGCAGGCGATCTCTCTGCAATCGTTCGTCTTTCCGGCGGATTCCACCTGCTTTTGGCGGAGCTCTCCGGCTCTGCCTTCCTTTTCGGCATCCTGCGCGACCTGGTTTCGCGCACATCGTTGATCACCGCCATGTACCGTTCGAAACACCTGCACAATTGCGGGCCGGACGAGCATATGGCGGTCGTCGACCGCATCGCGGCGAGGGATGTGGACACGGCGATCCGTGAGATGGCCGAACATCTGCATCACGTCGAGGCGGAACTGGATCTCGACGAAGAGAAGGATCAGCCGCGCGACCTGCGCGCAGCACTGCTTTGACATTCTATTGGCAACAACCCAACCGCACCGCTCTTGTGAGGAGGCGGTGCCTGTTTTGAGAACTGAAGGACGGAAATGACTGGTCGTAATTACTATGCGCCCCATGGCGGCGCTCCGGAACAAACGCAGCTCCTGACCGACCGTGCGGTCTTCACCGAAGCCTATGCGGTGATTCCGAAGGGCGTGATGATGGACATCGTCACCAGCTATCTACCGTTCTGGGACAAAACCCGCCTGTGGATATTGTCGCGACCTTTGTCCGGTTTTGCTGAAACATTTTCGCAGTACATCATGGAAATCGCTCCAGGCGGCGGCAGCGACCGGCCGGAACTCGACGAGGGCGCTGAGGGTGCGCTGTTCGTCGTCGAGGGAGAACTGACCGTCACGCTCGATGGCAAGGAGCACCGCATGCAGCCCGGCGGCTTTGCTTTCATTCCGCCGGCCAGCAACTGGGCGGCGCATAACAGAAGCGAATCGCCCGTTCGCTTCCATTGGGTCCGCAAGGCCTATGAATACGTCGACGGCCTTCCTGCTCCCGAAGCCTTCTTCACCAACGAGGCTGACATCACACCGTCCGCCATGCCCGGCACTGAAGGCAAGTGGGCAACGACGCGTTTCGTCGACCCGACCGATCTGCGGCACGACATGCACATGACCATCGTGACCTTCGAGCCGGGCGCGATCATTCCCTTTGCCGAAACCCACGTGATGGAGCATGGCCTCTACGTGCTTGAGGGCAAGGCCGTCTACCGGCTTAACCAGGATTGGGTCGAGGTCGAAGCCGGCGACTATATGTGGCTTCGCGCATTCTGCCCGCAGGCCTGCTACGCCGGCGGCCCCGGCAAGTTCCGCTATCTGCTCTACAAGGACGTCAACCGTCACATGAAATTGCGCGCGCGCTAAGATCCGTGGCAACATTGTCCTACCGAAACAGCGCCTTCCGAGGAGGCGCTGTTTCTTTTTAATCAATGGGATGCGTTAGCAATTTAATGTGCCGCCTTGGGTCGGTGAGGGCCACGCTTTTGCCCCACGGGCCAAAGATATTCGGCGGTCAGGAGGACAAAAGCGCGATCTCGCTCCTGACTCTCGTCCTCGTTGCGGCCGGCGCAGTCAACGTTTTCCCGTAGCGGCACGCCAGCGGATCACCACGGTCCATTGACGTAGAGAAAATACTTGTCTTTGCGCGCGCCCGGCGGAAGCGGTAGCGAACGCGTCCCCGCCAGTTCGAGCGGCAAATCGGACAGGACGATGGCATGCGGCGCAAGGACTGCCGGGAGGCATCGGCTCAGTTTGGCGCTTGTCGCAATATTGTTCGCGTTGACATATGAACCCATATCCGCATGCGCCAGGATGACCTGTCTGTCAAAGCGGGTGGCAGCGGCACCAAGCGTATCCTCGATGTCGCCAAGCAGCAAATAGTTCTCTGGCGGCGTGCAGTCGGCGAAACAGTCGATCTCGCGATCCAGAACATAGATCTCGCGCTCCGGGAGATGGATGCGCAAGTGGTCGTAGGTACGACCGTGACCCAGCCCCATCTCGAACACAATGCCCGGACGGTCGGCTATTTCTCGGAAGGCCCATTCGAGGCAGATGTGCTGAGCCTCCAGACGGAACAGCAATGTTTCGAGCCGGGAGTCTTTACGTCTCCCTTCAGCGCGCGGTTCTTTCAGTGTGGCACGTGTCGGCATACTTATCGTCCCTGCGGGTTATGGAATCGAACGCGGCTCGGATGGCTCCAATTGGCGCCGGCGCGGTGGCCTGCAACCGGTGAATGAAAGATATAGGACGAACGTCCGATGTGCCAGTGCCCAGCCTGTGAGGAAAAAATGCAGTGATCTCAAGGAACATCTAAGTTCCAGGAGGCATCTAAGGTGGACGGGCAACCAGGCTGGCGATTTTGCGACGTTTTTTTGGGGGGCTTCAACGGAGATCCCGACCCCATGAGAAAAGGCCGTGGGCGCGATCCCGACGTACAGGACGGTACGACTGAGGGGCAGCAAAGGGTTGCACTCTGCCGTCTGAAAGGTGCTTTTCCAACGACTGTTGTGTGGCGAAACCGGCCATATCCCCGTCGTGTGAGCGTCGCCATGGCGCTTAGGGTTTCGCCCCCTACCGGAATCGCTCCCGCCTTCAGCGCGAGCGCTGTCAATCGACAAGTTGTGGATTGGTGGGGCGCAGGCTCTTCGGACGGATCAGACGCAACGAACCGCCGGCGGCGTCCTTTTCGAGTTCCAGCACGCGGGTGAAGAAGCCGTTGGCGCGTTCCCTGCGCCCGATGTTGACGATTGCCGCCTTGCCCATTTCCTGGTCGAGGAACGTCATCACCTTGCGATAGGCATCGTCTTCCAGTGTATCCAACGCCTCGTCGATGATCAGCCACCGCGGTTTGTGCAGACCAAGGCGGGCGATCGCCAGAAGACGCATCTCGACCTCGCTCAGATTGAGCTTCTTGCGCATGTCCTGGTCGAGACGATCGGCGAGGCGGCCAAGGCCGACCTTGGAAAGCACGCCGCTAAGTTCGCCGTTCTTGAAGCTGTCTGGCGTCTTCGGGTAGGCAAGCACCTCTTCCAGCGTGCCCGGCGCAAAATACGGCGAGCGGGGAACGAAGGCGAGGCCATCATCGATCGGCAGCGAGATGCGGCCATGCCCCCAGGGCCAGAGACCTGCAATGGCGCGGAAGAAGGGCGCTTTTTCCACCTCCGCCGCACCGGTGACAAGCACGCGTTCACCAGGATTGATGGTGACATTGGGCTCCGAAAGCTTGATGCAGCCGGCGGCCGAGACAATCTCGATATGATCGAACATCATCTGCGGTCCATCAGCCGTAACGAACTCGATGCGCTTGTCGCCTTCATGCCGGTCGTCGACGACGAGCAGGGCTGAGCGGAACGCGGCGACGCGCATCAATGTCGCGCGCCAGTCGGCAATGGCACCGATGTTGTCGACGAACCAGCGCAGCGATGCGTGCACCTGGTTGAAGGCGCCCACGGCCATCATCAGGCCGCCGAAGCTGAGATCGCCGGCAAAATAGACCGGCGAGGCGATGACGATCGGTGCGACAACAGTGATCCAGCCATAACCGGCCGTCACCCAGGTCAGCCGCGTAACGGCGAGCAGCAGGCTCTGGCTGATCTCCAGAACGGACGCCAGATCCGCCTGCAACCGGCGTTTCTCGTTCGTCTCGCCCGATGACAGCGAGACCGCCTCGATGTGTTCGTTGATGCGCATCAGCGAGAAGCGCAGCGACGCCTCGCGTGCATAGTGTTCGCCGTTGAGCTTGACCAATGGCCGCCCGACGAGCCAGCTCAGCCATGACGCCGTGCCCGCGTAGAGAATGGCAGCCCAGACCATGTAACCGGGGATGTTGATGGCCATGCCCGAGATGTGAAAGACGAAGCCGTCCGACAGCGACCAGAGCACGCCGATGAAGCCGGCGAGCAGGATGCCGGATTGGATCAGCCCAATCGTCAGCCCGGCGGAGAGATCTGACAGATGGCGTGCATCCTCGTGTATGCGCTGGTCTGGATTGATGCCGATGGCGCCTGCATTGGCCAGCCGGAACGCGCGCGCCGGCTTCATCCATTCGTGGATGAGATCGAGTGTCAGGCCTTCGCGGAGCTTCAGCCGAACAAGCTGGCCGAGCCATGTCTGCAGAACATTGAGAACGAGCAAAGCTCCGGCGATCTGGGCGAAGACAACGAGCTGGTGCAGGAAGGCCGGGAGGTCACGTCTTTCCAGCGTGTCGTAGAACGGCTTGTACCATCGATTGAGGATGATCTGACCGAAGGCAGTGGTGACGATGACGGTCAGGATACCAAGGGCGAGCCAGATGATCCGGTTTCGGAGTGGCGAAGCCATGAAGGCTGCATGCATCATCCGTAACTGGGCGCTAAGGGGTTGTTCGTCGTTGGCCTCTACCCGACCATTGTTCTTGCCGTTTGTTGGGTTCGGCATCGATGCGAATCTCTCCGTCACGATCTCCACAGGGGAAATATAGCCTGCCGAGCCCGGTCTCCCTAGCGCAGATTGTCGTTATCCAAATCAGCAGAAGGCAATTTGGGTGGCCCCTGTTGCCCAAGCAACAGCATTCGGGCTGCAAAACTCAATTCAACAAGAGGCTGGACGACAGTGCGGCACGCGCCCCAAAAGGCATGAAACTGATTGTATCCATATAAAGAGGGTTCATAGTTCCGATCGATGAGACACGAGAGCGCATCCACGGGAGGAACGTGCATGTCCAACAATCTCGACCACATCCGTGAGCAGCAGAAGGATATCTGGGACCGGTTTTCAACCGGCTGGCAGAAATGGGACGAACTGGTTCTGGGCTGGCTCGCTCCGTTCGGCGATGCAATGATCCACCAGGCCAAGCTTAGGGATGGTGACCATGTTCTCGATGTCGCGGCTGGCACCGGCGAACCGGGGTTAACGGCTGCCGCTTTGGTCCCGAATGGTCGAGTGACGGTAACAGACCTGTCCGAGCGCATGCTCCAGGTGGCCGCCGAGAATGCCCGACATCGCGGTCTCAGCAATTTCACGACCGAGATATGCGACGCCGGCAGTCTGCCTTTTGCCGATAAATCCTTCGACGCAGTACTATGCCGGTTCGGGTTCATGTTTTTCCCGGATGTCGGCGCGGCGGCGCGACAATTCAGTCGTGTCGCGAAACCTGTCGCGCGTGTTTGTGCTGCTGTTTGGAGCGGGCCTGAAAAAAATCCCTGGGCGACGACAATAATGGCAACGATCGCGCGGCACGTGACTTTGCCCGCGCCGATGCCCGGCGCGCCCGGCCTGTTTCGTTGCGCAGCCGCGGGCATGATGTCGGCGGCATTCGCCGACGCAGGTTTGCAAGATGTCGATGAGCGGGAGATCTCAACTATGATGGTGCACGAGTCTCCCGAACGGTATTGGACCTTCATGACCGAAATAGCGGCGCCCGTGGTCGCGGGGCTGGCTCAGGCGGACGCCGCGACGCATGAGGCGATCAAAAATGAGGTTCTTGATTTGGCGCGTCAGTCCATGCGCGGCAACAAGGTCGAGTTACGTTCTACTGCGACGATTGTCACGGGAACACGAAGATAAAGGCGGACGAGGACCACGGCGGGGCTTTCAGACACGACCGTGCATGGAGAACACTGTCTGAGGGTCGCGATCAACAATCACCGCACCAGACGCCAGGACTTGAAGTTGCTCGTCGACGAGGTCGTCCGGCTTGGCCGGGAAATCGTCCGGGCGAGCGCAGCTGCCTGAATGGCCCGCAAACCCCAGGGTGTCACGTTCGTTGTCACCGCGTCAGCGACGGTTGACGTGGCGTGACGATGCGGTCCGAGGTGCCGTCGGCGAGAAGCCGAAGCATCTCCGAGACTGCGGCTTCCCGTTGCGGATCTCGGCCGGCGGCATAGGCGAGGGGCAGGGCGACGCGAATGTCCGGGGCGATCCCGTTTCCTTCCAGCCGAACATTGTCGTCGATGACCGCATCGGAAACGGCAATTTCAAGGAGGCTGTTGTCGGGCAATGTATAGGCGCGGCCAGCCAACAGCGCGCCAGCGGTTCGCTCGCCCACAAGCGGAATGCCATTGATCTTCAGCGCGTAGGCGAAAAGCTCGAGCCCGCTGCGCGTGCCCTCATCGACCAGCGCCACCACCGGCCCGCGCCAGCGAACATTTGCCAGCGTGTCCTTTCCGCGCCGCGGGATCAATCGGAACGACGGCGTGTCGCCGACGAACAGTTCGGCGGCGTCCGCAGCGCCACCGCCCCAACGCCCGCGGAGGTCGACGATCACCCCGTCGACATTGCTCAGGCGACCGGTCGAAAGCTCGCGCTCCACGATATCAAGCCCATCGCGCGTCGAGAGGGTCCAGAACCTCACATAGCCGATCTTTTGCCCGTCCCGTTCGCTCACTGCGACGCTGTTTTCGATCGCCTTTTCGAATGTTGGGAGCGGACGCAGCCGTTCGACAGCAACCTTGACGCCTATCGGCGCCGCATCGGCCCTGCGGCGGAGACGGATGTCAACCGATTGCCCGACCTTGCCTTGAAAGGAGGCGATCTCGCGATAGGGCTTACCATCGACGGCAAGGATCTCGTCGCCCATGACGATCCCGGCCTTTGCTGCCGGAGAACCATCATAGACATCGGTCACGAACCGGGCATCGCCTAACTGCGTGACCATGCCGATGCCGGCGTAGCTCACTTCTCCATCGGGCGGAAACAACCGACGCAGGTCATCACGGATAGCGAAGCGGAAGATGTCGCTCAACTCGAAGTACGCAATCGTGTCCGATTTGAAACGGCCATTGTGGGAGGCTTGCAGGCTGGCCAGCGCCGTTTCGATAGCCGCATCGACGCGGGCCGTGGAACCCGTCGTGGACAGCGCGGGTGCCGCGCTTTCGATTTCTTTTTTTGCCGCGGCGTTGAAGCGATCGAGCGCATTTTCGTCGTGAAACTCCGAATTCACCAACGTGATGACGCGGTCGAAGACCGGATCGCCCGACCGAGGCACGTCGGTCGCAAAGGCGCTCACGGATATGAACGCCAGCAGGATCGGGGTTTGTGCGGCCCTGAGTATCGCATTGCGCATCGGCGGTTTTCCGGTTCGTTTCCGCTCATTATCGGTCTAAGCGCGGCGGAGGCGAGGCCCGGCATTGCAAAATTGCGTGATCGCCGGTGTGAGGCACTGGCTGCACCGCGCGCCATGGCGTCCAGTTTTAGAGATGGCGATGGTAGGAGGTCGTAAGGGGCCGATACTGATCACTTTGCGCGTCAGCTAAAAGCCTGGTCTAGAAACCGGCTTTCCGTAGCTCGCCGGCTAGAAATTCGGTAAAAACCTTCACTTTCGACTGCAGAAGGCGGTTGGTCGGGTAGACCGCGTAGATGCTGCGCCGGGCAAGTTTTTGCTGCGGCAAAATCCGCACGAGCTTGCCGCCGTCAAGCGGCGGGTTGGCGATGAAGGACGGCAAGGCACCGATGCCGATGCCGGATTGGATCATCTGACACAACATCAGACTATTGTCCGCGACGAAACGCGCGGGCAATTCGATGCTTGTCGTCCCATCGGGACCTTCCAGCACCCAGCTCCCCGGTTGGTCGGCAAGCCGGTAGGCGAGGCAATGATGATGCTTGAGATCGTTGACCTCGGTCGGGGTGCCATTTGCCGAGATATAGGCAGGCGCTGCACAGATGAATTGCTCGACTTCACCAAGCCGCCTGGCAATCAAAGATGAATCCGTAAGCGTCGCGCGCACGCGGATGGAAACGTCGAAGCCCTCGGAGACGACGTCGAGCACGTGGTCATCGAGCGTCATATCCACCTTCAATTGCGGGTGAAGCATCATGAAGCGGGCAAGCATCGGTGCGAGAACGGTCAGTCCGAAAGACAGGGGAGCATTGATCCGGAGCCGGCCATTGATTTCGCCGGTTTCCCCGGATGTCTTCCGCTCGAGATCGTCGAGCTCGTCGAGCAGCCTGCAACATTCGGTGAAATAGCTGCGCCCGCTTTCCGAGAGGCTCATGCGGCGCGTTGTGCGCACGATCAGCACTGTGCCGAGCCGCGCCTCGAGCTGCCGGATTTGCTTGCTGATCGACGCATTCGATTGTTGCTGCTCTTCGGCCGCCTTGCTGAAGCTCTGCAACTCGATGACGCGACGGAACGAGCGCATGGCGGCCAACAGATCCATATTTTCTCCTGAGTAAATTATGTTTTCTAATTGTCGCCGATTATTCGCGCTTGGGCTAGCAATAAGATGGACCCAGCTTCCCGATTTCAGGGAAAGCGAGAAGAAGGAGTTCATCATGTTCGATACGAAAGTTCTCAGCCGCGCCTTGGCTGCCTCCCTCATCGCCGGCCTCGTTGGCAATGCGGCTCTCGCACAAGAGGTCGGCAAGAGCCCCTGGGGGCCAAAGGATGAGATCGGGCGCCTCAATCTGATCACGCCGGAATCCCGCGCTGCGATCCTCTCGCGGATTGATGGAGGCAGGTCCTACGATCTAGCGGTGGAGTATTTCATCGGCATGCCAAGCTGGGAGGCGGCGGGCGATCCGCCATACCAGATGTGGATGACCCACACGCCGCATGGCACCGCCGTTTCCGACCCGATGAAAGTCGGCAAGGAGATGAACGAGCATGTCAGCTACACAGGCTCGGCCGTGTCGATGTATGCACACATGGGCACACATATCGATGCACTCAATCATTTTGGCTTGAACGGCAAGATCTGGAACGGTTATGCCGCCACCGAATACCTTGGCGACCAGGGCTGGACTGTCACAGGCGCCGAGAAGCTGCCGCCGATCATTGCGCGCGGGGTCATGGTCGATGTCGCTGCAGCCAAGGGCATGCAGATGCTGCCGGACAACTATCGGGTGACGCGCAAGGATCTGCAGCAGACGCTCGACCGCCAAGGCGTGAAACTGAAGCAGGGCGATGTCGTGCTCATCCGCACCGGGCGCATGCAGCATTACGAGAACGCATCGGCCTACATGAACAACCCTCCGGGGCTGAGCATCGATGCTGCGAAGTTCCTGGTCGAGGATGGCGGCGCCATCGTGGTGGGTGCCGACAACCTCAGCTTCGAGGCGTTTCCTGCCGAAACTGAGAACAATTACGTTCCGGTGCACACCTATCTGCTCGCCCAGCAGGGCGCGCCGATCATCGAACTCGTCAATCTCGAAGGGTTGTCGAGGGATCGCATCTATGAGTTCGCATTTGTCGGCGCGTCCTTGAAGTTCCGTGGCGCGGACGCCGCACCCATCCGCCCGGTTGCCTTGCCGCTTCGATAGGATCGGGTACCAGGCGTCCACAAATGGCCAACCGAGACGCCGTGGGAAAAGCTCGCGGCGCTCTTGCTACGTCTCGAGTCCTGTTTGATGGGCAGCGGCCTCGGTGAGGCCGTGACCCTGGTCCCCGACGACAACAGGGCTGACACTGCTACTCTTGCCCATTCGGCGTTCGTTCCAGTCCTGCCATACTTGTTCGAAATACAACCGAATATTGCATTTGTGGCATGGCTGGTTTCACGGCTGAAACCGGGCGATTTCAATTACCGGCGCCTGCCGTGAGAAATCTCTACGATCTTCACGCCGATGGCGGTCTTGGATTCGTTGAAAACGATCTCACCTCGGCCAATGACCGTGCCATTGACCTTGAGGTCGACCGGGTCTCCAAAATTTGTATCGAGATCTATGTGATCATCCCGATGCAGCTTGGAAAGCTGGGCCACAGTCAGCCTGCTGCGGCCAAGGACTACCTCGATGACAAGCGGGATGCCCTGTACGGCATGTTCGCCAATCGGGGCGCTTTCTAACGGAACAGGGCCGGTTTCGATCTCCGGCACGCCATTGTAAAAAGTTTCGTTCATCATCATGCACCACCCAAAAACACTGGTTTACAAGTCCTTAACGAAAGGGTTGCGCCAGTTCGCCATGACAGGCAATGGCACCGGGGAGGGCAGGGCCCGTGCGCCTTCCGTGAGCGTTAACAATCCATTAACATCCACAAAGGCGACGTCGGAAACGTGTCCTAGAGTGTCATTGCGGACCAACTTCCTTCCCGCTTTTCGAACCCTATCGCCCGGCGACCATCAGGCAGCTTGTCACCGAGTCGGACGACATAGACATATCCGCCATAGACCATCAGCCCGCGATCGCCGTCGCTGAACACAATCTCGAACTTTGGAGGGCTCGGGGCAACCGTGCCTTTTGAAGGGTCGGTATCAGGCGCGAGTTCCACGGAAGCGTCGCTCCAAGGCAAACTGGGCGCCGGTGCGACATAATAAATCGCGGTCAAGGCAGATAGGCTGCAGATAGAAATTGCCGCAATCTGCGAGGAAATGCCGTTGGGCCTCATGACATTCGGGTGAAACGTGGCTGCGGCCAATATGCAGTCCTCCTATATTTTACTGATGCTTGCGGCGGCGGGTTGAGGAGGCGGCCGGGTCGATTTGTGGCCTGACAATAAATCTGTCTCGGACCTTTGCTTGACGATGCGACTCAGATGCCTCAGCGCTCCATGCGAAACATTTCACCCTGACCCTGACAGGACAACGCGATCGACAGCGGTTTCCACATCTTTCGATTGCCTTCGAAAGGCGTCCACACTCAGGGGGTATGAGCGATCCAAGGGTATAGCGTCGTCAAGCGCTCCAACTCATCGCATTCGCAAGCGTTGCGTGAACCGTCGATTGAGCGATACGCATTCAATGTTCAATGAGGACGCCGATTGCTCTCCTTTGGGCGAGCTGTCCGTCACCAGTTGCCGGGGTCGGCGGTGTGATCGACACTGGCAAACTCGTCGGCCTTTTTCCGATCCAGCGTGAGGCCAGTGGTGATCTTTGCCTCATCTGTGACCGAATAGGACAGAGGCGGCGGCCGATTGGTCAGCTCCTGATACATAAGCAAGGCAGCCTCCTCGGCGGTATCAGCCGCGAACTCTTCGTTGATAGTGACGGTGAACTTATGCATAGCCTTCTCTGTGCTCTTTCGACGCCCCGCACCCAAACGCGATTGTAGCGTCTCCGGAGACCCCGGTATATCCATGCGCCTCAATATGCTCGCATGCACCAATGGCCGCGTTCATCGCCACCCCGCTTTCCCCGGAGGATGACGTTAAGTTATCGGCAGCATCGCTGATCACGCCCAGCGCCAGGTTCACAGCCATCGTAGCGAACTCTGGCTGCAGTCACATTGCAGATCTGCCTTGAAGAGGTGGGCGGCGCCGATCGCTTGGCGGCAAGCGGGCGCCGCCCTCGTCGCGAAGGCGTACGACGTCGCGTTGGCGGGGAAGCCACGCCCAGGAATATTAGAAAGCGCGGCAACGCCAATCTATACCTCATTGAGGCACTTCCGATACCTTGGTCGACGTAAGCTGGTCGACGCGGCGGCGCGAACTGGAACAGGCCGCATAGAATCGTGAATAGCCCGAGACCCATGAGGGCAAAATCCGCCACAGCACGCCGTCAAAAGTGCCGGCAAAGACCTTGCCGGTCGATCACATTATTTGCGCGATCGACCGGGCGGCTAACTGATTGGGTTAGGAGCGAACCTGATCACAGAACTTGAGATTGGCTGGCTTCTCCAGAATGTGGTCGTAACCAACGTTCTTCATGTCTGTGGTCGGCATTGAGCCATCGACGATATCCATTACACGTCCCGTCTCCTCCATCCAACGCGCCGGAGTTCAGCGGCGATCCACTGTCTGCCTGCTACGCTTCGGATCTGGAAAGCCTCGTAGTTGAAAAGCGGCCAGCGTTGTGGGTGCACGGCCAAGTCCGCCACGGAGTTGATTACGTGATCGGCGAGACTAGGGTGAAAGGTCGGCTGTTAGGTGAAGATACCAATACAGTACCAATCAACGATTGCCGTCAGTCCAACACCGCCAATTCGTCTATCCAGACATATCCTATCATATTGTATTATAATTCCTATTGCTGGATTCTTCTGCCAGTGATTTGGGAATCATGGCCGTTGACTGGACAAGTGGTCAGTTTTTGGTCTTACTACATGGACCGAACCTCTTATGAATGTAACGGTTCGGTCGTGATCACGGAAAATACATTTCGATCCGGTCGTCAGTAGGCTCGGCCGGTCAGCGGAAAACTGGGAGAGTTAAATGAAGCTGAGATCCATTTTTGCCGTCATGACGGGACCGATCAAGGTCGCACCAGCTGCCACACGCGCGCAGGGTGGGGCGAGACGCTACATTCTGGGCGTCCTGGCAGCAACGGCCTGCTTTATTTCGGCCGTTCCAGTCAGTGCCTTTGATCAGGCCAATGCCGACCGCATCAAGCAGTTGGTCGACACGGGCATGCAATATTACTGGTCGGGCGGCGACGTCAAAAAAGCCGAAGCCGAGGTCTTCAAGGGGATCACCCTGCACGGCAAATACGATGTCGTGGAAGCGGCTTTCAAGGAGGCGTCGACGTTAGCTCCTGAGCGACTGGATTTTCAGTACGCCGTCGCATCGACCCAGATCATTCAGAAAAAACTGGACGAGGCGCAGACGACATTCCAGGGGATCCTCGAAAAAGATCCGACGGCCTTTGACGCCCAAAGCTGGTTGGAGGCCATTGCTCGGATTCGTGGCGATGAGACCAACGTGGCGCTCGCTCATCAAGCTCTCGCAGGGCTCGATCGCGAACAAGCAGAGGTGTATCGCAAGCGTTTTATCCGCGCAGAGCAGATCATGGCAGAAAAGCCAAACTTCGATGTACCGACGCTGCCTGGCAAGGTGATGGTGGTCGCGCTCGGATATGCGTTGGCGGACGACGGCACGGCCCAGCAAACTCTGCTTGACCGCCTCGAAGTGACGTTGAAAGCTGCTGAAGCTAATCCCACAGCGCTCGTTATGGTGAGTGGCGGAGTACCGAAGAACGGCGTCACCGAGGGCGACATCATGTCTAAGTGGCTGGTCGACAAGGGCATAAGCCGTGATCGCATCATCATTGAGGACAAATCAAAAGATACGATCGGCAATGTCGTCAACGCTGCCAATCTCCTAGTGCGGCACCAGGCCGATACCGTAATTTTGGTGACAAGCTCAAGCCATATGCGCCGTGCTCGTACGGTCATGGAAGATGCCCTGACGCAACGCGATTTGCCGACCACTGTCGTGCCACTGAATGCGCTGGACGCACCGTCTCAGGAAGAGGCAGCAAAGGTGGGCGCTGACGAACGGTTGGTAATCTACCGGGATCTGATGCGTGTATCGGGTGTCTGGGCTTACCCTGGGCTTCAACAGTAGTCGCTTCCCCACAGCAACAGAATGCTAGGAACAGATTGCGCGTCCCAATCCATACTTGAGATGGAGGGGCGCGTAAGCTGGCTCGATGGGTCACTCAGAACGACCCGCAGTAAGGCGCATTGAAGTTCCATAAGATACCTTATGCGATCCGTTGTTGTAGCCGCAAAGTTGAAGTGTCCTGATCCTGCAAAGTAAGAATGTCACTCTCCCCGGGTTTTGATGACCTGGGAGATTGCGGATGGGATTGATTGCGATGAGCGAGCGTGACCTGCAGCGGATTGAGGTCTTGTCGAAAGTGACCGCCGTGGTTTCGGCAGTGGTTTCGGCAGCGCATGTGCTTGGCTTGAGTACCCGCCAGGTGCGTCG